>JANPGJ010000176.1:0-32565 GCA_031423955.1 Burkholderiales bacterium | reverse complement strand
GATCGCGAGTTCGCCATCATCGATGGCCAGCAGAGATTCGCCACCTTGAGTCTCCTGGTGCTCGCCGTCATCAAGCGCTTGGTGGGCCTGGCAGAAGCAGGTATCGACGCTGACGCGAACCGCGAGAGGGCCACGGCGCTGCGCGCACGCTACATCGGCGAGAAGGATCCGGTATCCCTGGTCGAAGCGAGCAAGCTTGCATTGAACAGCGCCGATGGCGGGTTCTACCAGGACTACCTGGTGCAGTTGCGCGCGCCGCTCAACCCGCGCGGCCTACCCAAGTCCAATCGCCTGCTTTGGGATTGCTTCCGTTATTTCGAAGGGGTTGTCAGCGCGGATGCTGCGCTTGCGAACAACGGGCTAGCGTTGGCATCGCTGGCCTCGGAAACCGTTGGCCGCCAGCTTATGTTCATCCGCATCGCGGTGGATGACGAACTCAACGCCTACACGGTATTTGAGACCCTGAACGCGCGCGGGCTGGAGCTTTCGGCTACCGACCTTCTCAAGAACTACCTGTTTTCGAGGCTGCGCGCGCCGGCTGACTTGCAGACCCTGCAACGACGCTGCGATGCCGCGTGAACTCGCGCAGCAAGCCCCTGAGGACTGGACGCTCGCGCACCTCGATGCCCGCCAGTCCCGGATGGCGAAGCGGGCTTCGCATGTATGGCGCTCCGACTTCCTCTAAGAAATCAAACCGACCGCCGCCACAGCAGGTGCCGTCGCAAACCCCAAGTCGCTCCGTAGCTGGCATGCGCCACCCAGGGTGGTGCCGGGAATCCTGGGCTTGACTGCCATGGCCATAATGATCTCCTTGGGTGTTGTCATGCCAGTGCAGTCGGCAACCAGGTGCGCGGCGGTATTTTGATCCGGATCAAACGTTGCACTCACAACGCTTCTCCGCCCGCCGCACATGGCCTGTACGGAATGGCTTGCCACCAGTAGCCGGCACGTCTCCGGCAGCGGCACGGCCAGGCCTGTCCTGTGCCGACGGCGCCAATCGATAGAATCGCGCAACGACTCCGGAACTGCCGCAACCACTTCCCAAGGACATTGTTCATGCACCGGCTGCTTATCATCATGTTGCTGACCCTGGCAGCCCTGCAGGCGCCTGCACAGGAAGCCTGGCCGAACCGGCCGGTCAAGCTGATCGTGCCGTCCTCCCCCGGCGGCGGCACCGATGTGTTCGCCCGCATCATCGCGCAAGCGCTGGCGGAGGCGAGCAAACAGCTATTCGTCGTCGACAACCGGCCCGGTGCGAGCGGCGGCATCGGCGCGCAGGCGGTGGCGAAAGCGCCGCCCGACGGCTACACCCTGCTGATCTCCGCCAATGCGGCGATCGCCATCAACCCGGCCCTTTACAAATCGTTGCCGTTTGACGCCGAGCGCGATTTCGCACCGGTGACCCGCGGCGTGATGGCGCCGATGGTGATCGCCGCCCACCCCGACGCCGGATACAAGACCCTGGCCGACCTTGTCAACGCGGCCAAGCGCGCGCCCGACACCATTGCCTATGGCTCGGCCGGCGGCGGCTCACCGCCTTACCTGGGTGTACGCATGCTGGAGGAGGCAAGCGGCGCTAAATTCGTGCACGTACCCTACAAGGGCGTCGGGCCGGCCTATGTGGACCTGCTGGCTGGGCGCATCAAGTTCATCTTCACCGACCTGGCGACAGTGCAGCAGTATCTGGCCGCTGGACGCGCGCTTCCGCTGGCGATGAACGAGCGCACCAGCCTACTGCCGGGCGTACCCTCGATCGCCGAGGCCGGCTGGCCCAGGGTGGAGATGTGGACTTCCTTCAGCGCCCTGGCGCCGGCCGCAACGCCGCCGGCGATTGTCAGCCGCATCAACACGCAGATCGGCGCGGCGATGAAGATTCCGGCGGTGGCCGAGCGGCTGCGCGCGCAGGCGCTGGTGCCGGTGTTCGACACTCCCGAGCAGTTCGCCGTCAGCCTGCGCCAGGAGCGTGAAGGCTGGGCTGCGTTTGTCAGGCGCAACAATATCAGCGCGGAACCTTAGCCCCCGCAGCGACACCCCGCGGTGCCGCCGCTGTCAGGCATGGCGCGTCACCCCGATTAGCCGGTCGATCAACGCTGCGACGCCCAGCAAGGCTTGTGCGCCGGCGGCGTGCGCCACTTCGCCCTGCTCCAGCACCACCGCACCGTGCGAGATGGCAAGGACCTTCCGCGGAGGCTGCGGGGCGAAGGTCACATCCCGGCCTGCGATTGCCGGTTATTTTGGATCCACGACAGCCGGGCCACCAACGAGCTTGTTCCAGGACGCCACAGCTCCGCCGTTGGGGTACGTCTTGATCTCGATCCGAATCGAATCCTCCAGCGCTTCGTGTTGGTGGACCATTCCCATCGGGTGGTAATACGAATCGCCCTCCTCGACAATGAATACCTCCTTGCCGATGCGCATGCGCACTCGTCCCTTTTTCTGGTACACCGTCGCGTGGTGATCCGGATGCAGGTGGGCGGTATCGATCGCGCCCTTGCGCCGGAACGATTCGAACATGATCATGTGGTCGGTGGCCATCAAGACCTTGACCGTGTCCACGCCATCCTGGGCCTGGGCGTAGTCCGGCTGGATCGTCTGGCCGGCACGAGTCGGACCGGCAACATGCAACTTTCCTATATCGTCCGGATGCATGTAACAGACGGGGCCTGCGGACACGGGTAATCTGCTTGCTTGCGCCGCGCTGGTTTTTGAGGTTGCACGTTTCATGATCTCTCCAAAAGAATCTTACACGTCAGGAAATGGCTTGTTCCGCAAGAATATCGATTGGCCGGGTTTCCTGACCGTTTCTGTGATTGAAAATGAATGACTGCGCGCATCACTTGCACAATTGTCGCTGACTATGCAATTCCCAATAGCAAGGAGGAGGGCTAAATGCCGGCCATAACGTTTGTCGAATTCGATGGCACTGTGCGCCAAGTCAATGCCAGGGTTGGAATGTCCTTCCTGACCGTGGCAAAGAAGAACGGCATTGATCTGGAGGGGGCGTGCGGCGGATCGCTGGCATGCGCAACCTGTCACTTGATCGTCGCGCAGGAGTGGTACGACAGGTTGCCCTCTGCCGCCGCTGCCGAGAAGGCGTTGCTCGATGTCGCCTTTGACATGACCGCGACCTCCCGCCTCGGATGCCAGTTGAGGATGACGAAAGATCTTGACGGCTGTATTGTGCATGTCGCGGACAAAAACAGGGACCTTGCGCTCACCTCGCTTTCGACGACCACCTGAGCCCGGAAAACCCCGACCGATGGCGCACGCATCGACCCCAGATTGCGGATGACGTTGCTGCTCCGCCCTGCCGCAAGGCTTCAGGCCACCGCGTTCAATTGCTGCTCCAAGCGGTGCAGCGTGCGATAGCAGGGCAGCACTTTGGCGAAGCTTGAATTGGGTTCCCGCCCGGCCCGGATCGCCGCCACGAACTCGCGGTCCTGCAGTTCGATGCCGTTCATCGAGACATCGACTTTCGATACATCGATCTTCTCTTCCTTGCCGTTGAACAGGTCGTCGTAGCGCGCCAGGTAGGTGCCGGTGTCGCCGATGTAGCGAAAGAAGGTGCCCAGCGGCCCGTCATTGTTGAACGACAGCGACAGCGTACAGATCGCGCCGCTGCTGCTCTTCAACTGGATCGACATGTCCATCGCGATCCCGAGCACCGGATGAATCGGGCCCTGCACCGCATTGGCCACCTTCACCTCGCCGCCATCCTGATACTGGAACAGGTCGACGGTGTGGGCGGCGTGATGCCACAGCAGGTGGTCGGTCCAGCTGCGCGTCTGGCCAAGCGCGTTCATGTTGGTGCGGCGGAAAAAGTAGGTTTGCACATCCATTTGCTGGATCCTGAATTCGCCGGCGCGGATTTTCTTGTTGACCCACTGATGGCTGGGGTTGAAGCGGCGCGTGTGGCCGCACATGGCAGTCAACCCGGTTTCCTTTTGCAGCTGCACCACCTCCTCCGCATCCTTGAGGCTGTCGGCCAGCGGTATTTCCACCTGCACATGCTTGCCGGCTTTCAGGCAGGCGATCGCCTGCGCCGCATGCATCTGCGTGGGCGTGCACAGGATCACCGCATCGACCTCCTTGATGGCAAGGCTGTCGGCCAGATCGGTCGACACATGGGCGATGCCGAATTTGGCGGCCACTTCCCGGGTTTTTGCAAGTTCCCGGCCAACCAGCGACACCACTTCGACACCGTCGATTTTTGCCAGGCCTTCCAGGTGCTTGATGCCGAATGCACCGGCACCGGCGAGCGCGATTTTCATGGTTCTTCCTTTAGCGATTTTCAAGAATCAGATTGCCGACAGCGGTATTCGATGCCGGCACGTGATAGAAGCGGTGGTGCACGCGGGGCGCGTCGCCGCCGGGTTCGCAATCGCTCATGGCACCGCGCGCAATCAGCCACATCACCAGCTCGATACCTTCGGAGCCGGCCTCGCGCACGTAGTCGATGTGCGGCTTCCGCGCAAGCGCGGCCGGGTCGGCGATCAGCTGGTCCATGAAGGCGGTATCGAACGCGCGGTTGATCAGGCCCGCGCGCGGGCCCTGCAACTGGTGGCTCATGCCGCCGGTGCCCCAGACCTGGACCTTGAGGTCCGCATCGTAACTTTCGATCGCCCTTCTGATCGCGCGACCAAGCTGGAAACAGCGATTGCCCGAGGGCACCGGATACTGCACCACGTTGACCGCGAACGGAATCACCGGGCACGGCCAGGCGTCCGGCTGGCCGCACATCAGCGACAGGGGCACCGTGAGTCCGTGATCGACGTCCATCTTGTTGACAATGGTCAGGTCGAAATCCTGCTGGATCACCGATTGCGCGATGTGCGAGGCCAGTTCCGGGTGACCCTTGACCTTCGGCACCGGCCGCGGGCCCCAGCCCTCGTCGGCCGGGGTGTACTCGACTGCCGTACCAATGGCGAAAGTGGGAATCATTTCCATGCTGAACGCGGTGGCGTGATCGTTGAACACCAGGAAGATCACGTCAGGCGTGTTGTCCCTGAACCACTGCTTGGACGGTTCATAACCCTTGAACAGCGGTTGCCAGTAGGGTTCATGCGCCTTGCCCAGGTCGAGCGCCGCGCCGATGGCGGGCACATGCGAGGTGTAGACCGATGCGGTGATGCGTGCCATATCCTGTTTCCCCCGTCTAGAGCAGTTTGCCGCTGCCATGGCCCTGCGGCTGGCGATCGGCTTGCGCGTCGCCATATTCGCCGACCACGCGGTTGCCCTCGGCCGAGCGGCCGCCCCTGATCATCATGTCGCGGTACTCTTCCTCGGTCATGCCGGTCATGCTGCCGGCCATCTGCTGGAAACTCTTGCCGTGGGTGGCGCCCAGCTTGGCCAGGAAGTAGATGTTGCCGCCTTCGCGGATGCCGGCGTTCAGGTCGGCGTTGAGAACCGCCTGTTTCTGCGCCTCGGTCATCGGCCATTCATCCACATAGGCGCGCTGGTCGGCCTTGAAACGCTCGCGGTTCGCAGCCTTCATCAGCGACATGCAGAACTGGTTCAGCCAATACCCCTTGCGCGACTGCTCCATGTCGAAGATGGTGGTGCCGGGTACGTCGAGATAGGGTTTGTCGAGTGCCATGATGACTAGCTCCAGTAAAGCCGGACGGGATTGTCGACCAGCAATTTGCGTTGCAGTTCCGGCGTGGTGGCGATGTGCGGAATGTAGTCCACCAGCAGGCCGTCGTCGGGCATGTGGTGTTTCAGATTCGGGTGCGGCCAGTCGGTGCCCCACAGCACGCGGTCAGGAAAGGTCTCGACCAGGTGCCGGGCGAACGGCACCACATCGCGATAGGCATTGCGCTCGCCGTTCAGGGCCGGCGGGCCGGCCACCGACAGACGCTCCGGACAACTCACCTTCGACCAGATGTTGCCATGCTCGCGCAGCATTTTCACAAACAGCTGGAATTGCGGGCCGTCGACCGGCAGGCTGACATCCGGGCGGCCCATGTGATCGACCACCACCGTGGTCGGCAGGGCGGTGAAAAAGTCCCACAGCTCCGGCAGGTCGACCGCCTCGAAGTAGATCACCACATGCCAGCCGAGCGGTGCAATGCGCCTGGCGATCTCCATCAGCTCGTCCTTCGGCGTGAAATCCACCAGCCGCTTGACGAAGTTGAAGCGGGTGCCGCGCACGCCGGCGGCATGCATCTCCTGCAGTTCAAGGTCGGTCACGCTGCGCCTGACTGTCGCGATGCCGCGCGCGCGACCGCCGGCGGCCTTGAGCGCGTCCACCAGCGCGCGGTTGTCGCTGCCATGACAGGTCGCCTGCACGATCACATTCCTGTCGAAACCAAGATGGTCGCGCAGGGCAAACAGCTGCTGCTTCGAGGCGTCGCAGGGCGTGTACTTGCGCTCCGGTGCGTACGGAAATTCGGCGCCCGGTCCGAACACATGGCAGTGTGCGTCCACGCTGCCGGCGGGCAGCGCGAAACGCGGTTTTGAAGGGCCGGCGTACCAGTCGAGCCAGCCCGGGGTCTTGGTGAATTCCATGATGATTTCCGTTCAAGAATCGTCAGGCCGGCTCGAACGGCAAGCCGGCATATTGCTCGGCCACGCTGGCCGAGGCATGTTGCGAGGAGGCCAGGTATTGCAGCTCGCACTCCTGTGCACGCTGCTCGAATTCGGTCATCCCGGGAAAGCGGTGCAGCAGGTTGGTCAGCCACCAGGAAAAGCGCACCGAACTCCATACCCGCCGCAGGGCCATGTCGCTGTAACTGTCGAGCAAGGCCGATGAACCCTGGCCGTAGAACGCCTTGAGCGCGCGCGACAGGTAAAACACGTCGGACACCGCGAGGTTGAGTCCCTTGGCGCCGGTCGGCGGCACGATGTGCGCGGCGTCTCCGGCCAGGAACAGGCGACCATGGCGCATCGGTTCGGCGACGAAGCTGCGCAGCGGTGCGATAGATTTTTCGATCGACGGTCCGGTGACGATGCGCTCCGCGATGTCACGTGGATAGCGGGCCTTGAGTTCGGTCCAGAAGCGGTCGTCGGACCATTGCTCCACCTTGTCGTCGAGCGACACCTGGACGTAGTAGCGCGACAGCATCGGGTTGCGCTGCGACGCCAGCGCGAATCCGCGCGGATGATTGCAGTACACCAACTCATTCAAGGGCGGGGTTTCCGACAGCACACCCAGCCAGCCAAACGGATAGACCTTCTCGAACTCGCGCAGGATCGATGCCGGGATCGACTTGCGCGAGACACCGTGAAAACCGTCGCAGCCGGCGATGAAATCGCAGTCCAGCCGCAGCTTTTCGCCGTTGTGGCGATAGCTCACCCAAGGGCGGTCGCTGGTCATGTCGTGCGGCTGCACGTCCTCCGCCTCCATCAGCAGAACCGCCGCGCGCCGGTCGGCGGCAGCGAACAGGTCTTCCTGGATGTTGGTCTGGCCATACGTCATGAAGCGCTTGCCGACATGCTTCCAGCTGTCGATGAAGTAGCGGTCGCGCCCGGCCCAGACGATCGCCGCGCCGTCATGCGGATGGCCGTCGCGGTCCATCCGGGTGCCCAGGCCGTTTTCGCGCAGCACCTCGACCGTACCCTGCTCCAGCACGCCCGCGCGAATGCGTGACAGCACATACTCGCGGCTTCTCGCCTCGAGCACCACGCTTTCGATCCCCGCGCGATGCAGGATTTCAGCCAGCAGCAGCCCCGCCGGGCCGCCGCCGATGATCGCCACCTGTGTTTTCATTGCCTGCTCCATTTGCTGTCGGATCGGCGACTCGCCGGTACCAGGAGGTCCGTGACGCGCCCCTTGTCCGCCCAAAGGGCGGCGAACACAGCGCAACAGCGCAAAATTGTTTTCATGGAAATCATCCCGGGTTCGGTAGCGGCAGGTTCAATCGGGCGTGATCTTCGCTTCGCGCACCAGTTTGTCGTAGCGCGCACGTTCGCTTCCGATCAGAGCGGCAAAATCGGCGGTACTCCCCGCCGTGACCTCGCCGCCGACCGCCGCGATGCGCTCGCGCACCTCAGCGCTGGCGAGCGCCTTCTGGATTTCACCATGCAGGCGCTCGATCACCGCTTTCGGCGTGGCAATGGGCGCGAGAAAACCGTACCAGACCGCTGCCTCGAATCCCGGAAAGCCGGTTTCGGCGATCGTGGGTACCTCTGGAAACACCGGTGAGCGGCCCGGGCTCATCACCGCCAGCACCTTCAGTTTGCCGACCCTGGCCTGCGGCTGCACCTCCAGCGCGTTGACCGCCACCAGCGGCACGATGCCGCCGATCACATCGGTCATCGCCGGCGCACCGCCTTTGTAGGGTACGTGTGCCAGGTTGATGCCGGCCGCGCGCGCGAACAATTCCATCGCCAGGTGCGGCGTCGAGCCGTTGCCGGGCGACGCGTAGTGGATCGTGCCGGGCCGCGCCTTCGCGGCGGCATCGATCAGCGCCTTCAAGGTTGGCGTCGGCGTGTTGGCCGGCGCGGCGATCACCACCGGCACGCGACCAACTTGCGCGATCGGCGCCAGGTCGCGCTCAGCATCAAAGGGCGGCGGCTGGAACAGCGCCATGTTGGCGGTAAGCGCATTGGCCGCCAGCAACAGGGTATAGCCGTCGGCGGGACTTTCGATCGCGGCCTTGATGGCGATGTTGGATCCGGCACCAGGCTTGTTCTCCACCAGTACCGGCTGGCCCAGCGCCGCGCCGATCTTCTGGCCGACCGCACGCGCAACGATATCGACCGCGCCGCCGGCCGCGTAGCCGACATAGACACGGATCGGCTTGTTCGGATAGGCGGATTGGGCGCCGGCCGGCAGCGCACAAATCGCAAGCATGACAGCGGATGCGACCAATGCGGCGCGTCGTGCGAGCCGGATCGAAGGTGTCGATGTCATGGGCTTTGCGTTCCGGACCAGGCGGATCATTGCGTCAATCGATGTACTTGAGCCCGGCCTTTTCCAGCGGGCCGCGCATGTTGTACATGTCCAGGCCCAGCACGCCGGATGCCAGCTTTGCGCGCTTCTGCGCTTCGTTGGCTTCGCGCGCCTCCGCCGCATCCGCCGCGGCCTGCGCGAAAGCAGCCGGCACCACCACCACGCCGTCGTCGTCAGCGACGATCACGTCGCCCGGATTGACGCATGCACCGGCGCAGACCACCGGCACATTGACCGAGCCGATGGTGGCCTTGACCGTGCCCTTGGCGCTGATGGCGCGCGAGAACACCGGGAACGGCATCGCGGTCAGATCCTTCACGTCGCGCACACCGGCATCGATCACCAGGCCGAGCGCGCCGCGTGCCTTGAACGAGGTGGCGAGCAGGTCGCCGAACATGCCGTCTTCGTTGTCGGTTGTGCACGCGACCACCGCCACATCGCCGGGCTGCAATTGCTCGGCGGCCACATGCAGCATCCAGTTGTCGCCCGGATGCGCCAGCACGGTCACGGCGGTGCCGCAGAAGTGCGCGCCGGCGAAGATCGGCCGCATGTAGGTCTTCATCAGGCCGACGCGCCCCATCGCCTCATGGATCGAGGCCACGCCGAAGCGCGACAGCTTTTCCACCGCGGCGCGCGGGGCGCGCACGATGGTGCGTTTGACAATCCCCAGGTGGTTCATGCTTATTTGCCCCTTGCCTTCAGGCTGCGATCGAGGCGCGGAAACACGCGACGTGCGTTGCCTTCGTAGATCTTGTGCCGTTGTTCAGGATTGATGGCGGCGGCCTCGATGTAGCGCTTGGTATCATCGTAGCAGTTGCCGGTTTCCGGATCGATGCCGCGCACCGCGCCGACCATTTCGGAGGCGAACAGGATGTTGTCAACCGGAATCACCTTGGTCAACAGGTCGATACCGGGCTGGTGATAGACGCAGGTGTCGAAGAAGACGCTGTTCAGGAGATGGTCCTTGAGCAGCGGCTTTTTCATCTCCTGCGCCAGGCCGCGGAAACGGCCCCAGTGGTAGGGCACCGCGCCGCCGCCGTGCGGGATCAGGAACTTGAGCGTCGGAAAGTCCTTGAACAGGTCGCCCTGGATGCACTGCATGAAGGCGGTGGTATCGGCATTGAGGTAGTGGGCGCCGGTGGTATGGAAGCAGGCGTTGCAGGAGGTCGACACGTGGATCATCGCCGGGATCTCGTACTCGACCATCTTTTCGTAGACCGGGTACCAGTGGCGGTCGGTCAGGGGCGGGCTGGTCCAGTGCCCGCCGGACGGGTCCGGGTTCAGGTTGATGCCGACAAAGCCGTATTCCCTGACACAGCGTTCCAGTTCGGGGATGCAGGTCTTTGGGTCGACGCCCGGCGACTGCGGCAGCATCGCCGCGCCGATGAAATGATCGGGGAACAGTTGCGAGACGCGAAAACACAACTCATTGCAGATCGCAGCCCAGGTGGAAGAAACATTGAAGTCGCCGATGTGGTGCGCCATGAAGGAGGCGCGCGGCGAGAAGATGGTGAGGTCGGAGCCGCGCTCGTTCATCAGCTTCAACTGGTTGGTCTGGATCGACTCGCGCAACTCGTCGTCGCTGATTTTCAGGTCGGCGACCCTCGGCATCGCCGACGGATTCTTGATGCCGGCAATCTGCGCGTTGCGCCAGTCTTCCAGTTGCTTCGGGGCCGTGGTGTAGTGGCCGTGGCAATCGATGATCATGCGGAGAATCCTTGGGTTCGAACGTGAATGACGGCGCCACGCTGGCTACGGGAGGGAGTGAGCACGGTGACTAAGTACGAGACAACCTAAAATTATGCGCCAAGTGAGACTTGGCAAAACAAGTATTGCTAAACTAGCTGCTATCGCAGTTCGGCATAACCAATCGGGGCGATTGCGGTGAATCTGAAACAGCTCGAATATTTCGTCCACGTCGCCGAACTCGGCAGTTTCACGCGCGCCGCCGACCACCTGCGCATCGCGCAACCGGCGCTGTCGCGCCAGGTACGCCAGCTTGAAATCGAACTGCGGCAGAACCTGCTCACCCGCAACGGTCGCGGGGTGGCCCTGACCGATGCGGGAAGGCGCTTGCTCGAACACGGTCGCGGCATCCTGCACCAGGTCGCGCGGGCGCGCGAAGACCTGGACGAAATGCGTGGCGCTCCGGTGGGCCATGTCACGCTCGGCGTGCCGCCGACAGTCGGGCGCCTGGTTACCGCCACCCTGGTCGATGAATTTAGCAAGCGCTTTCCCAAAGCCACACTGGGCATCGTCGAAGGCCTCTCGGTGAACGTCACCGAATGGCTGGTGTCGGGCCGCATCGATGTCGGGCTGGTCTACAACCCGGCGCCGGCGCCAGCGATCGAGACCAAACCGCTGGTCTCCGAGCCCCTCTACCTGATCGGCCCGGCCGGTGTCCGGCCCCGGGCCGGGCGCCTCGGCCCGCCGATTTCCCTGAAGGAGGCCGCCACCCGCGCCTTGATCGTGCCGAGCCGGCCGCATGCGGTGCGCATGTTTGTCGAACGCAGCCTGGCCGACATCGGCGAGCGCATCCAGGTCGCGCTCGAGATCGACGGCATTCCGTCGATTCTCGATCTGGTGGCGCGCGGCCACGGGTTCGCGGTGTTGTCGTTCAACGCCATCCGCAGCGACCCGCTGCGCGAACGTCTGCTGGCGCGGCCGATCATCAAGCCGCGCCTGGTCACCACGCTGACCATCGCCACCTCGGCGCAGCGACCGATGACACCGCTGGGGCGCCAGGTGCTCGGCATGCTGCGCGATGTGGTGCCGCGCGAACTCGAAGGGCGCGGCCAATAGTTGAGAGTGCCGATGCGATTTCCTTCATCAATCATGACCGTCGACCGGACAGGTGCCGACGCCACCCTGCGTCACTGCCGCCGGGCCGCGATCGGCGACCCATCATGAAGCGGGTTGTCATTGTCGGCGGCGGTTTCAGCGGCTCCTCGGTGGCGGTGCAACTGGTGCGCCGCAGTGCCGCAGCGCTCGACATCACGATCATCGAGCCGCGCGAACATGTCGGCGGCGGCCTGGCCTACAGTTCGGACGAACCCGATCACCGGATCAACGGTCAACCGGGCATGCACAGCCTTGATCCTGCGGACCCCGGCATGTTCGCCCGCTGGTGCGAGACCAATGACGCGCTGGCTGCCGACCCCGACGCGCGGCTTCCGAACAACACAGCCTTCATGCGCCGTTCGGTGTTCCGCCGGTTTCTCGAGGAGGCGGTGGCCGGGCACGCGACCTGGCCCACCGGATCCGCGATCCACCATCTGCGTGACCGGGCAATCGACATTGCGCCGCGCGGCGCGGCGCTGGCGGTCGCGACTGCGGATGGCCAGACCGTCGAAGGTGATCTGGTCGTGCTCGCGCCCGGCCATACCCGCGCCCGCTTGCCGGCGACGTTCGGCGCCGGCTTCCCGGTTCATGCGCGGGTCATCGTCGATCCGCTGGCCGCGCCGCGCCTGCCTTCGATCACCCCCGAGGAGCGGGTCCTGGTGCTGGGCAGCGGCCTTACCGCCTACGACATGGCCTCGACGCTTTTGACCGCCGGGCATCGCGGCCCGATCGACATGGTTTCGCGACGCGGCCTGCGCCCGCAGGCGCAGCGGCCGCCGCCGGCGCCGGGCGAGCCGCCATTGCCGCCGATGCTGGAGCGCCTGGCGGCCAGCCCGGAACCATTTATCCGCGCTGCCGGCGCACCGCCAACCCTGCGCGGCCTGCTGCACGCACTGCGCCGGCGCATCGATGAAGTCGGGCGCCGCGGCGAATCCTGGGATGCCTCGTTCGACCACCTGCGCGACATGGTCGGCCAGGTGTGGCCGACCATGGCGGTGGCCGAGCGGCAGCGGTTCTTTCGCCAGTTGCGCCCCTGGTACGACAGCCACCGCTTTCGCATCGCGCCGCAGAACGCCGCCATCGTCGGCGCGGCGGAGCAGCGCGGGCAGGTCAGGTTCCACGCCGCCAGCCTGCAAGGCGTCGATTCCGACGACTGGCGCGCCCCGCTGCGCGTCGCCTTGCGCGCACGCGGCGCACAGCAGGTCCGGGTTGTGACATACGATCGCGTGATCAATTGCACCGGCGTCGACGCCACCCACCCGAACGCCCTGCCGCTCTACGCCGCGCTGCTGGAGCGCGGCATGCTTTGCGTCGATCCGAGCGGCGTTGGTCTGGCGGTCGACGCGCGCTATCGGGCGATTGAGCGCGACGGCAGGCCGGCGGAACGCCTGCGGGTGGTCGGCCCGCCAACCCTGGGGGCACGCGGCGATCCGCTGGGCAGCGCGTTCATCGCGATCCAGATCCACACCATGATTGCGGACGTTCTCGCAGTTGCGGATTGTGAACGCTGAATCCGCCGCGCAACCGCATGCGGAGCGGCCGCGCATCCGCCCTCATCCCCTCACTGCTACGCGGCAGCCACCGGAGTTGACGTCAGGTGCCGCAACCCTGTACCTCAGCGGCCAAACGGGCTGGCGAACGCGAACATCATCGCCACCCCGACCCCGATCAGGAAGTTGGCGTCGATCAGTCCAGCCAGCAGAAACATCTTGACCTGCAGCCGATCCATCAGCTCCGGCTGCCGCGCCGAGGCCTCGATGTATTTGCCGCCCATGACGCCGATCCCGATACCGGCGCCGATCGCGCCCAGACCAATGATCAACCCGCATGCAAGTGCGATCAAGCCGATGTTGCCCATGTTGTTGCGCCTTTTCTAAAGTTGCGTTTGAAGCCGCATCTTCCGGCGCAAGGTCGCGCCGATCAATTACCGCGGAGGTAAGGGCAACGACGTCTATTGCGCCGAGGCACCCGCGGATTGCGCTGGTCAGCGCACTCCGGCACGAAGGAGATGCGCCACGTAGCGCCCGGCCGGACGGGCTGCAAATCGCGCGCCGGACACAATTGTTTGCAGTCACTGTGCCCGAACTGTGCAGTCCATCACGCGGGCGAATTGGCAACTGTGCCATCCTCCGGCCTGCAAAAACAGTTCGGTCGACCAGATTGGAAAAGATGCCTCGCGCCCCAAGCCATCAAATCTGCACAATCCACGTACCCGCGCTCGACGATCGGGCAGCCGGGCCGTACTTCGCTGCACGCCGAGCCGTGCAAGTTTGCATCATGCCTGCCGCACGGCTCCGGCAGCCTGTGTTGAAGCGGACAAGCCGCGTGTCCGTCACGCGCGACGCGGTCCCGGCCCGGTCATGACGGTCGCGCAATCGCTGATTCGTCAGCACCACGTGATGGTGATTGACGACGACGAGACGCTCGGCAAGCACGTTGCCTGGCACCTCAGGGAGGAGGGCTATCGCGTATCGCTGGTGACCGACGGCGCACAGGCTTTGGCGGAAATCGCGCTCGCCGCCCCTGACTTGATCCTGCTCGACCACTACCTGCCCGATACCAATGGCACGCAACTGCTGGCGGCGCTTCGCGAGGCCGAGGCGACGTCCCTGATCCCGGTCATTTATCTCACCAATGACGGTACCCACCAACGGTTTCGTGCGAGCATGAACGGCGGCGCCGACGATTTTTTCGCCAAGCCGGTTGATGCGCAGGAGTTGGCCGAGGCGGTCCGCGCCCAGTTGCGCAAATCCTACGCGCGGATGATCAGCGCGGGCGAATTGGAGGGCATTCCCGACAAGGACAAGATCGCCCACCTGGCCCTTGAGTTGCAAAGTGCCCGCGGCAGGCTCGAACGCGCCCATGATGACCGACGCAATACCCAGGCGGCGTTGCGACAACTCGAGGGCAGCATCGATTTCAGGGTCACCGAAGAGACGCGCAGACTGGAACTCGAGAACGCGGCCCTCAAGGCCTATGGCTATTCCCTGGCGCACGAACTGCGGCGACCGCTGCGCGGCATCGTCGGCTTCGCCGGCCTGCTGATGGATAGTGAAGCAGGCAAACTGGGCGACGAATCCGCGCGCATGCTCAAGCGGATCGAGGCCAGCGGCCGCAGCATGAACGAGTTCATCGAAGGCCTCCTTTCAATGGCCACCGCCGAGCGTCAACCACTTCTGCGCGAGCGCGTCGACCTGAGCGCCCTGGCCCTGGACATTGTCGACAGCTTTGCGAGTTCGCGCGGCTGCGTGCAGGTCGCGCCCGGACTCGCCACCGACGCCGATCCGGTGCTGCTGCGGATCGTCCTCGAGAACCTGTTGTCGAACGCCGTCAAATACACCTCGAAAATCACCGGCGCCGCGATCGAGTTCAACACCTGCGAAATCAATGGCGAGACCGTTTATTTCGTGCGCGACAATGGCGTCGGCTTCGACATGGGCGACGCCAGGCGCCTGTTCGAACCGTTCCAGCGCCTGCATTCGACCACCGACTACGACGGCCTTGGTATCGGACTGGCGACGGTTCAGCAAATTGTCGCGCGCCACGGTGGCCGCGTCTGGGCCAGGAGCGCAACCGGCGAGGGTGCGACGTTCTTCTTCACCCTGACGCCGGCCGCCTGAGTACTCGTTGCGATCCCGCGTCGATCCGAAGCCGCGAGGGTCCAGCGTGCACGTCAGGCGACTTGCTGTTGAATAACCAGGTACCTTCATCGCCCGCATCGTCCTGCACCCGCTGCAATGCGGGAATTGCGTCAACGCAAAGCCGCGAGACTGTCGAGGTGACGCGCAAATCACCAGTACGCCGGAACGACCGACCCACATCCCGCTATCACTTCACGGATTGAGCACGCAGCCGCCGATGACTTCGCCATTCCAGCGCGCCAGCATCGCATTCTTGAAATCGGCCAGCGCGAACCGGTGCGAGATGTGCGGCCGGATGCTGCCGTCGGCAACCCACTGCATCACTTGCGCGACGCGCGGCGGGCGGATCGACGGATCCTGCGCCACCGCAATGGCCGCCGGGCAGCCGAGCACTGAAAGGCCCTTCATCTGCATGATGTTGCTGGGCAACAGGTTGGCGTTGGGGGCGCCGCGCTGGCCGCGACCGCGCGCCACGTTCGGCGTCGAGGTCCAGCCGACGATCAGGAAGCGTGCGCCGAATGCGCATGCGCGCATCGATTCCAGCGACGTATCGCCACCGACGGCATCGTAGACGACGTCGACGCCGCGGCCGCCGGTGAGCGTCTTGACTTCGTCGCGAAAACGGCGCACGCCAGCCGTGCCGTCGGCATTGGCGACGTTGATCACATGGTCGGCGCCGTGCGCCTTGACCACTGCAAGCTTGGCGTCCGAGCGCCCGCTGGCGATCACCGTCGCACCGAGCAATTTCGCCACCTGCACCGCCGCCATTCCGGTCGCACCCGAGGCACCGGTGATCAACACCGTCTCGCCGGCGCGCAACTGACCGCGCGCGATCAGGCAGTGATATGCGGTCTCATAGTTGGCCAGCAGGTTGCAGGCCTCATCGAACGAAAAGCCGCCGGGAATGTGACGCAAGGCCTTGGCCGGCAGCAGCGCATGGGTGGCGAAGCCGCCCGCGGCCTGGTAGCGCCCGCCGGCGCGCGGACCGGCGGCGAACCAGTCGCTGAACACGCGATCACCGACCGCAATCCGTTGCGCCCGGGCGCCGGCGCCGGCCGCCATCACCACACCGCTGTACTCCATGCCCGGGCAATAAGGCGGCATCGCCATATGCTGGTATTGCCCGCTGGTCATCAGCAGGTCGACCCAGGCCACCGCCGCGCTCCTGATTTCGATGATCACCTCGTCGGGCTCGAGCAGCGCCGGGTCCGGCACAGCGACCTCCGCAAGCGACATGAAATGTTCGATCGCATCGGTCGGTGTTTCGCCGAATTCGGATACCAGGACCCGCTTGCCGGGCTTCAAGTCAGCAGTCATGTTTGATTCCTCCCGATGATTGATGGGGGTGACAGATCGCCTGCCTGAATGCCGACGCCGGATGGTGCGGCGCCCGGCGGGTTTCCTCGCGCTCAGTCGATGCCGATGCCGGCCTGTTTGACGAACGCCGCCCAGCGCACGGTCTCGGTACGCACCAGGGTGCCGAATGCCTGCGCCGACGCGGCAGCCACTTCGATCCCCAGGCTCTCGAAGAACAGACGCATGTCCGCCGCCGCGAGCACTTCGCGCAGCGCGCGGTTGAGTTGTTCGATGATCGCAGGCGGCGTGCCTGTCGGTGCGGCAAGGCCGGTCCAGCTCTGCACTTCGACGCCGGCAACGCCGGCCTCGGCCATCGTCGGCAGGTCCGGCAGCGCCGCGATGCGTTGCGGCGCGGCGACCGCCAGCGCGCGCAGGCGGCCGCTGCGGATCAGGGGGATCGCCGAATTGCCGATGCTGAAAATGAAACCCACCTCGCCACGGCCAACATCGGTCAGCGCCGTTGCAATCGACTTGTACGGGATGTGACGGGCGTCGGCGCCGATGGCACGCCGAAACAGTTCACCCGCCAGGTGCGCCGGCGTGCCGTTGCCGCCGGACCCGAAGGTATATGCGCCAGGCGCGGCCTTCTGCAGCTTCACCAGGTCGGCCACGGTGCGTGCCGGCGCATCGGGCGCGACGCACAGCACCGTGTACTGGCTTCCGATCAGTGCGACCGGCGCGGTGTCACGCACCAGGTCGACCGGGGGTTTGGCCTGCATCGCCTGGGCGATCGCGTTGGCCAGATTGATCAGCACGATGGTGTAGCCGTCAGCCGGCGCGCGCGCCAGCTCGGCCATGCCAATCATGCCGGTGGCGCCGACCTTGTTGTCGACGACCACCGGTTTTCCAAGTCGCGTGGAGAGCGCCTCGGCGACGCGCCGCGCGGTCACGTCAGGGCCGCCGCCGGGACTGAAGGGCACGATCAGGCGGATCGTGCGTGTCGGATAGCCGGTCGCCTGCGCGAGGACGGCGCCGCCGGACCCGGCCAGCAGCGCCAATGCCGTCAGCGCGACGCGGCGCTGGTGGTCAGGTGCTTCGGACATTGCATGTATCGAATGCGAAAACGGTGCGGCAGGCGATCGGCGGCAAGCCATACGCCGCGGCGCGCCTGGTGTGGCGCCACCGCTCCCGCGATTTCGCGATGGTCAAGCGCGTGCAGTACCCACGCCTGGGGATCGGCCCGCCACCAACGGCCATGCGCGTCAGCCTGCACCGCGCGCCGCTGCGGTGACCCGCAAGAGTGCCTCGACCACCGTATCCGGCACTTCGATCGCATCAGCCGCCAGGCGGCGCGCGCGCTCGACGATCGAACGGTCGAACGGCACCCGCACCGGGGCCGCGCCTGCCAGCGGACGGGTGTCGCGCACACTTTGCGCGTACTCCGACACCCGCTGCATGAAGTCGTCGGCGGGACTGAAGAGCGCGGGGTTGAGCGCGAGGATGAAGATGCCGCTGTCGGCCTGCGGCGCGGGCGCGGTCGCCTGCCCGGTCATCATGCCGAGCAATTGCACCACCATCGCCAGTCCCGACCCCTTGTGTCCACCCCAGACGGCAAAGGCGCCGCCGTAGGCGGCGGCCGGGTCGCGCGTCGGGTTCCCGTCGGCGTCGAAGGCCTGGCCTTCAGGTAGAAGCTCGCCCAGGCGACGCTTGAGCGCCACCTCGCCGATCATCACGTTGGCGGTGCCGATGTCCCAGATCACCGGCGTGGTGCTGGACGGGAAACCGAAGGCGATCGGATTGGTGCCGAAGCGCCCCTCGCTGCCGCCATGCGGCGCCACCAATTGGGTGCCGCTGCCGGCGATCATCCCGACCAGTCCGGCAGCGGTGATCCGCTCGAGGTAATACGAATACATGCCGGTGTACCAGGTCTTCGACGCACCGACAGCCGCGATGCCGGTCTTCCCGGCCTTGTCGATGGCGATCTGCATGACGCGGTGACCGACCAGGTGGCCGACATTGTCGCCACCGTCAAGCGAGGCCGAGAACGGTGTTTCCTGCAATACCGTGATCGGCCGGCGCGGCGTGCTGGTGGCGCGGATCCGTTCGATGACCGACACCGCGCGTGCCAGGCCACCGTAGCCCAGGCCGCGCAGTTCGCAGTCGATCAGATGGTCGGCGACAATCGCAGCTTCCGCATCGGTATAGCCGACTGCCGCCATGCCGGCTTCCACCAGGCCGCGCGCCTGGCTGATCGTCAATCGCATCAAGCTCTCGTTCTCCGGTCGCCGGGCGGATCCGGCCTACTGCGCGGTCATGCGCGCGGAGCGCACTACCTCGCCCCAGGTTTCGACTTCGCGGCGAATGAAGGCCGCCCCCTCTTCCGGGCCCATGTCGATGATCCGGCCACCCTGGTTGAGGAAGATATCGAACAGGCCCGGCTTGGCCACCGCGCGGTTCATCGCCTCGCGCAGGCGCCGCACGCGCTCCGGCGGGGTGGCGGCCGGCACCAGCAGCGCATACCAGTTCTCGAACTCGATGCCGCGCAGGCCGGCCTCGATCAGGCTGGGTACGCCCGGCATGGTCGGGTTGCGCGCCCTGCTGGTGGTCGCCAGCGCGCGCATCTTGCCGGCCTTGATGTGCGGAATCATCACCGCCGGGTCGAGGATGCTGACATCGACCTCGCCCGCGAGCATCGCCACCATCGCCGGCGCGGCGCCGCGGTAATGCACGACGGTGAAGTCGATGCCGGCACGCTGGCGCATCATCTCGGCCAGCAGGTGCGGCGGTCCGCCAACCCCGGAAGTGGCCAGCGTCAGGCTGCCCGGCTTGGCACGCGCCATCGCCAGAAGACCCGCCATGTCCTGTACCGGCAGTCCTTCGCGGCAGGCCAGGAGCAGCGGCATGCCGATGGTGATCGAGATCGGAATCAGGTCGCGCCGCGTGTCGTAGCCGAGGTTCGGCAGCAAGGTGAGGTTGACCGCCAGCGCGCCGGTGGTGGCGAATACCATGGTGTTGCCGTCAGGTGCGGCCTTGGCCGCCGCCTCGACGCCGACCGAGCCACCGGCGCCGGTGCGGATTTCGACCACGATCGGCTGGCCGAGCGCCTCGCCAAGCGCACCGGCGATCAGCCGTCCGCCGGCATCCACCGGCCCGCCCGCCGGAAACGGAATCACCATCCGCAGCGGCCGGTCGGGCCAGGCTTGCGCGCGCGCGTGTTGCCACCGGAGCAAGGGAGCCAGCGTCGCGGCGCTGACGAAGGCACGGCGATCTACCATTGCGGGCTCCTTTTTTCCACAAACGCGCTGATGCCCTCGCGCGCCGAGGCGGTCGCCGCCGCCACCGAGATCACGTCGTCGCCGGTTTCACTCGCCGAGCGGTAGTCGGCATCCTCGGTTTTCCAGATCATCTGCTTGGTGCGGGTGATCGCTTCCGGGCTGGCGGCCAGCAGCGCCGCGATCACCGCGTCGGCCTCGGCCTGCAGCACGGTGGCCGGCACGGCGCGGGTGATCAGGCCCAGGTGCGCGGCCTCGGGGGCGCGGATGTTGCGCGCGGTCAGCAGGAGTTCGACCGCGGCCTTGCGATGGACGCCACGAATCAGCTGGATCGTGGTTTGCGTCGGCGGCAGGCCGATCTTGACCTCGGGATAGCCGATCAGGCAGGCTTCTTCCGCCAATGCGATGTCGGACCAGCCTGCAATCATGATGCCGGCTCCCAGTGCGTATCGCTCGAGCACCGACAGCACCGGCTTCGGGCAGTAGTAGGCCGCCAGGTTCAAGTCGAGCAGGCGCGCGTATGCGGCGTTCAACACATCCATGCTGGAGTCCTGCAAGGCCTGGATGTCATTGATTTCGCGACCCGCGCAAAAGATGCCGCCGGCGCCGCGCAGTACCACCACACGACACGCCGGATCTTCGGCAACTGCGCGGAATGCGGCAGTCAGGCTGGCGATCATGTCGTTGTTGAGCGCATTGCGGTGCGCCGGGTTGTCGATCCGCAAAGTGGTGACGCCGCGGCCGTCGCGTTCGATCCCGATGCTGCCTTTCATATCGCCTCCTCCTCGCGCAGCGCCGCGATTTCGTCAGTTGAATAGCCGAGTTCATCACGCAACACGCTGTCGGTATGTTCGCCCAGGTCCGGCGGCCTGGCGCCGGGCACCGGCGGGGTGGCCGACATGCACAGCGGCACGCCGGCCAGTCTGAGCGTACCGCCGCGGCCGTCGTCGACTTCATGCACCATGTCCATCGCCGCCACCTGCGGATGGGCGATCACCTGCGCCACATCCTGTACCGGGCTGCACGGCACCCGCGCGTCGTCGAGCCGCCGCACCCATTCTTCGGTGCTGTGCGCGAGGAATTTCGGCGCGATCAGTTCGATCAGTTCGGCGCGCCGGTCGGCACGGCCGCGCGCGTCGGCGTAGCGCGGGTCAGTCGCCAGTTCGGGCACGCCGAGCGTCCCTGCCAGGCGCACCCACACCGCGTCATTGGTCGCGCCCGCCAGCACCCAGCCGTCGGCGGTGCGAAAGGTCTGGTACGGCACGATATGCCATACCGCCGAACCGGTGCGCTGCGGCACCATCCCGGCCATGGTGTAGGCGGTGAAGTGATAACCGAGTTGCGCCACCGCGGTCTGCATCAGGGATACCTCCACATGCTGCCCCTTCGCCTTGCCCTGCGCGCGCGCCAGCAAGGCGGCGCAGGCGCCGGCGAAGGCGAGCATGCCGGTGCCCATGTCGATCACCGACGGCCCCATGCGCGCCGGCCCGGCATCGGCCTCGCCGGTCATCGCCATCATGCCGCTGAAGGCCTGCAGCATGTTGTCGTAGCCGGGCCGGTTGCGCAACGGTCCGCGCGCGCCATAGCCGGTGATCGACAGGTGGACCAGGTTTTCGTTGAGCGCGGACAGGTGCTCCCAGTCCAGACCCAGGCGGCGCGCGGTATCGGGCGGGAAATTCTCGATCAGCACATCGGACCGCCGCACCAGTCGCGCCAGGATTTCCTGGCCGCGCGGCGACTTCAGGTTGAGCGTCATGCCGCGCTTGCCGCGGTTGACCGACATGAAATTGGCGCCGCGGCCGTCCACCACCGGCAGCCAGCGCCGGTTCTCGTCGCCCGCGCGGTCCTCGATCTTGATCACGTCGGCGCCGAGATCGGCGAACAACTGGCCGCACGAGGGGCCGGCGAGCACCCGGCTCAAGTCGAGCACCTTGATGCCTGCCAGTGCGGTCATGCAGTGTCTCCTCGAAAAAGCATCGCTCTCGATCAACGACCACGCGATGTCAGGCAATGATTATGGCAGCAACCGCACGCGAAGGGCGTCGGCCGGTCGGGAAGGCACAGGGCAACCACGCTCCGGCAAATCTCCGGCCGCGCAGGCTGCCGCCACGAGGCGCCGCGCCCCGCGCAGCAGTCAGACCCTGGCGCCGCCCTTGACAAATACCCGCTTGCCGGTATCGTGGCCGACGGCGCGCAGTTCCGCCGGACTGAGCACCTCCGCCGCGTCGAGGAAACGCCGCACCATGTCCTTGTAGGTGCCCGAGGAGGTACCGATGTCGGAGCCCCACATCACGTGGTCGGCACCGAACATGTCCGCGGCGCGGCGCAATACCCTGCCGGCCGGGATATTGGCTTCGCGGCAGATATCCAGGTTGATGGAAGTGAACTTGAAGTAGATGTTCTTCTCGCCGGCCAGTTTCTCGTAGCGTTCATCCAGCCCGAAATGCTCGCCTTCCTCCATTTCCGGCTCCAGCAGGTGATCGAGGACAAGCCGGATGTCCGGGTACTTGCGCGTCAATTCGATGATCGCGGGTATCGACGGTCCGCCGCCGCCTTCGGACAGCACTTCGAGATCCATCACCAGGCCCAGTTCCTGCGCCACGTCCCAGGTCTTGAGGGCATTGGGCGAATTGAGCCATGGCATGCTGCCGTCGGCCTTGCGGCCGCCGAACAGGCGCACGCCCGCCAGGCCGTTCTCCCTTGTGTATTGCCGCACCAGTGCCGGCGTGCCGGCGTCCTCGGCATCCAGGATCACCACCGCGCTGAACAAGTCGGGATACTTGTCGGAGGCATCGAGGATATAGCTGTTGTCGTAGCGGTAGATCATGCGCTTCTGCACCGCCACGATGCCGTCGACGTTTTCATCCTTCATCCATTGCAGCATGCGCAGCGCGTCCGGCACCTCGTTGATCGGGTTGGGACCATGGTGGCCGCCCGGCTTGCCGATCACGCCCGGTGCGCGGTAGGGGGCGTCGGCGGCACGCTGCATCGGGTTGCGCGGATAGCGGGCCTGATCATCGGCCACCAGATGGGCGTGTGAATCGAAAAGCAGCGGGCGGGAGGTTGTCACGGCGGGTTCCTTCGAATTGAATGGTCGTGGGCGCCGCGAAACACCGCTGCGGCCCCGACTGGAATGCCGGATTATTGCCGATTCAAGTGCGCGTGCGGTTCTTTCCGCCCGGCGAATCATTGCAACAATCGACTTGCGCGCCGGTTTGCCGCGGCGCCAACGGCGCAATCTAGCGTAACCTCTCGCCGCAACGCGTTTTGCCCCGCAGCCGACGCCCGCCATCCCCTCAATGCCGATCACCAGTCAACAGATCCGCTCGCTGACCTCAAGCCTGTACGAGTGGTCACTCAAGAAAGTGCCGGACGATACCCTGGCGGCGCTGCGGCGTGCGCAGGGGCTGGAGCGCGATGCGGTCGGCAGGAAGACCCTCACCATCATGCTCAAAAGCGCCGACGCGGCCGAGCGCGAAAGTCACCTGGTATGTACCGATGTCGGCATCCCGACCTATTCGGTGAAGATCGGCACCCGCGTGCAGTTCGACGGCCCGGTGCGCCAGGCGATCGTCGACGGCTTTGCCGATCTGGTGGCGCGCATCGACCCGCCGATCCTCAAGATGGTGACCAATCCGCTGACCCATGAACGCAGCTACGCCGGCCGCAACATGCCGATCGTCAGTTTCGACCTGATCGACGACGCCGACTACGTGGAGATCGCCTGTGCGCCAAAGGCCATGGGCACCGGGCGCTGGGAGGCGATCGACACCTTCGTCTACCCGACCCATGAAACGATCGAGAAGTTCGTGCTTGAAACGGTTCTGACCGCCGGCAGCCAGCCCTGCCCGCCGATCGTGGTGGGTGTCGGCATCGGCGGCACCTTCGACTTTGCCGCGAAAATGGCCAAGGAACAGGTGTTGCGGCCGTTCGGTGCGATCAATCCCGAGCCGATCCTGGCGGCGATGGAAAAGCGCCTGCTGGATGCGATCAACGCCACCGGCTTCGGGCCGATGGGCACCGGCGGCGACACCAGTGCGATGGCGGTGCACATCGACTACGCCGCCAGCCATGGCTTCATTCCGGTGGCGGTGAGCTTCAATTGCTGGATCAACCGCCGTACCCGGGCCCGCATCTACGACGACGGCCGGACGGAGCGCATGGAATGAGCGCGACCGCGCGGCCGCCCGAAGGGAGCGCCGAATTGAGCAATGCGCCTCCCCTGCGGAGGATGTCACGCAGTGACAGTAGGGTCGTCCCGTGAGCGTGATCGAAGGCAGCGATGGCGTGCGCGAATTGCGGCTGCCGCTGTCCGAGGCGGATGCGCGTTCGCTCGTTGTCGGCGACCAGGTCATGCTTACCGGCCCGGTGAGCATGTCGATCGGCCTGCCGACCCACAAGCGCATGGCGGCCATGCTCGATCGCGGCGAGGAACTGCCGCAGGACCTGCGCGGCGGCGCCTTCGTGCACCTGAGCTCTTTCAATCGCGAAACCGCGAACGGTTTTGAAGCGCTGTACCTGAACCCTTCGACCAGCACCCGCTACGATGAAAGCATGCCGTCGATCATCAGAAAGAGCGGGGTCCGGGTGGTGGGCGGCAAGGGCGGACTGTCTTCCGAAAGCGTTGCGGCGCTCAAGGAAGCCGGCTGTGTCTACCTGTCGTTCCTGGGCGGCGGATGCACCCTGCTGTCGCATGCGATCCGCGGCGTGGCCTCGGTGCACTGGAATGAATACATCTCGCAGTTCCGCCTGATCACCCTTGATGTCGATGGCCTCGCGCCAGCCACGGTAGCCATCGATGCCAACGGCAACAGCATTTACGAACAACTGCGAACGCGTGCCAATGCGCGCATGCCGGAGATTCTCGCGCGCCTGAAACAGGCGCGCGACGCGGCGGCCTGAGCGCTCGCTGCGAACTCACAAAAAGGAGACCACATGAACCGGCGCATCTTGATGGCGGCGTGGCTGGCAGTTCCGCTCTGCGCAGGCCCTGCCCTGGCACAGGATTACCCCACCAAGCCAGTCAGACTGATCGTGCCTTTTCCGGCCGGCGGCAGCAGCGATGTGGTGGCGCGCTTCATTGCGCAGGGCCTCTCCGAAAAGATCGGCCAGCAATTCGTGGTCGAGAACCGTGCCGGCGCGGCCGGCAACGTCGGCACCGATGCCGTGGCCAAGGCCGCACCGGACGGCTACACGCTCGGGCTCTCCACCTCGGGCCCGCTGGCCAACAACAAGTTCCTCTACAAGGCCATGCCCTATGACTCCGAGAAGGCATTCACCCCGGTGGTACTGGTGGGCGAGATCCCGCTGGTGATCGTGGTCAATCCGGCGCTGCCGGCGAAAAACCTGAAGGAATTTGTCGATCTCGCTCGCCGGGAGCCGGGCAAGCAGAGCATCGGGCATCCGGGCAACGGCACCATCGGCCACCTGGCGCTGGAGCTATTCAAGAACACCGCGAAGATCGATGTGCTGGCAGTGCCCTACAAAGGCGATACGCCCGGCATGACCGACCTGATCGGCGGCGCGATCCAGGGCTTCGCCGCGCCGGTCACCGCCTTCATCCCGAACATCCAGGCCGGCAAGATGCGCGCCCTGGCGGTAACTTCGCGAGCCCGCGTACCCGGTTTGCCTGATGTGCAGACCGCTGGCGAACAAGGCATCGAGCTTGACGCCGCGGTGTGGTTCGGCGTGGTTGGCCCGGCCGGCATGGCCAGGCCGATCGTCGACCGCCTCAACGCCGAGATCAATCGCCTGCTTGCCTCAGGCGAAGGCCGCGCCCAGTTGACCAGGTACGCCGCCCTGGTGGCCGGCGGCCCGCCCGAACGCATGGGCCAGTTGATGGCGACCGACGCCGCCAAGTGGAAGCGCGTAATCGAAGCCGCCAAAATAACACTCGACTGAATCCGGAAAACCGTCCCACATGCGCAATTTCATCACCGTTGAAACAAATAGCCTGGCCACCGCCGACGCCTACCGCCTGCTGATTGGTTGCGTGACGCCGCGGCCGGTCGCATGGGTCACCACCGTCGACGCGCAGGGTCGTGTGAACGCCGCACCATTCTCTTCCTTCAACTACGTTGCGCACAGCCCGCCGATGCTGGCGATCAACATCGGCTCGCGCGAAGATGAGTTGAAAGACAGCGCGGCCAACATCATCGCCACCGGCGAGTTCACGGTCAACGTATCGACCGAAGCCAACATGGAGTTGATGCACCAGACCAGCGCCGAGTATCCGCCGGGTGTGAGTGAACTGGAAGCACTGGGTATCGAGTTCCTGCCGGGAGTGAAGGTGCGTGCGCCACGCATCGCCTGCTCGCCGATCCACATGGAGTGCCGGCTCGAGCACACCATACCGCTCGGGCGCGGGCTCAACACGCTCTACATCGGCGAGGTCCTGGCCTTTCACCTGTCGCCCGAGGTCTACGACGGGCGCCAGGTCGACAGCACGAAAGTGCGCCCGATCGGGCGCCTCGGCGGCCCCTACTACGCCGCGCTTGGCGAGATTTTCAACCGGCCGGCGCTGGCGAAGCCGCCGAAATAGCGATCTTTCGGCGGCGATCCGGTGACGCTTCCTGATGGCGCAGCACCGTTGACGCGCTTTCAATCGTGCTGCAAGCGCAGATCGGTGATGAACTCCTGCGGCTTGCCAATGACAATCCTGGCCATCGCCGGATGCAACGGATTGAGCAGGTAGTTGGTTTCATTCGGGATCACCGCGCTCGGAACCGCCAGCGCGACGCTCGACCCGCGTTTGGCCCAATCGGTACCGATCGCCTGCAGTTGATCACGCGCTCTCGAATCACGCCAATCGGCGGGCAGTTGGCTGGCCGCGACGCGCTCGATTCTCAGGTTCTTTGGCAGTGCGGCCGACAACATCATGTAGCGGGCACGCAGCGGTTCGTCCTGCACCAGCATTTCCAGCATCGCCAGCGATTGGCTGCCGGCGGTATACACCATCGGCGTGCCCTTGCGATTCCAGCGCCCGCCATACAGGCGTGCACCTTCGCCGGAGAATGCGGAATGGGCGAATCTGGCGGTGAGCAGGCGCCAGACGGTCAGCATCAGGCAAACACACCATGCGCGATGCGTCCGAGCGTATCTGTGACGCTCTCCGCGCCGATATCGGTGTCAAGCAGGGAAAGCGGGGTTGTGCCGGACAGCGCGGCATTCGGCGACTTCAGCCAATCGAGGGCCGCCTCAAGGTCTTCAAACGTTTCCAGCGCACGGCCGACCACCCGGGCCAGGCGTACCAGCTTGGCTGACTCCTCGCTGTTGAGCCGGCCTTCCTTCTTGCGCCGCGCCAGCGTGCGCTCCGGTATGCACAGGGCTGCGGCCAATTCGGCCTGCGTCACGCGAAGTGTTTTGGCCATCGCGTCAATCGCTGCCGCCGACAGGCCCTGGCGTACGACGCCGATCCAGTCCATCGCGCTGCGTTGCTTGACCTGCAGCACTTTCCTGCCGCCAAGCAGGGCCTCGATCGAGAGAACGGAATGCGGAACCGCGAATGTCGAGCGCATGATCAGATTCCATCGATTGCCATCTGGCGGTCATTGTAGACAAATTTGGCGTACTTTAATCAGGCTGGCGCCGTCGGCCCCTGCCCCCGGCGCTGACCCACTCATGCCAGGCGGATCGGCAGCGAGCGCACCGGCTTGCCGGTCAGCTTGAACAAGGCGTTCGCCACCGCCGGCGCCACCGGTGGCGTACCGGGCTCCCCGACCCCACCCGGTACCGCGGCGGAGGCCACGATGTGGGTTTCAATCTTCGGCATGTCGGCCATGCGCAGCATTTCGTAGTCGGGAAAGTTCTTCTGCTTGACCGCCCCGCCCTCGATGGTGATCTCGCCATACAGCGCAGCGGTGAGGCCGAAAACGATGCCGGATTCCATTTGCGCGGCCACGATGTCGGGGTTGATCACGGTGCCGCAATCGATCGCGCACACCACGCGATGCACCTTCGGTCGCACACCCTTTTGGTCCTTGACGATCGACACCTCGGCGACCTGCGCCACGATCGAGCCGAACGACTGATGCAAGGCGATGCCGCGCGCGATGCCGGCCGGCGGAGACTGGTCCCAGCCGGCCTTGGTCGCGGCCAGATCGAGTACCGCGAGGTGACGCGGATGGCGGGTCAGAAGCGCACGCCTGAACTGGTAAGGATCCTTGCCTGCGGCGGCCGCCAGCTCATCGAGAAACGCCTCGGTGAAAAACGCGTTCTGCGAATGGCCCACCGATCGCCAGAAACCGAGCGGCACCGCGCTCCTGACCAGCGAATGTTCGACCTTGTGATTGGGAAATTCATAGGGGCCGTCGGACGCGCCTTCGGCATTGGTCTTGTCCGGCCCCATTGCGGCAAAGCCAAGACGACCAACCAGCGATTGGGTCACCGAGCCGCTGGCGATGAGGTGTTCCCAGGCCACCACCCGGCCGTTGCCGTCGATGCCGGCGCGCAGGCGCGCCAGCGCCGCCGGGCGGTACATGTCGTGCGCGGTGTCTTCCTCGCGACTCCAGATCAACTGAACCGGCCGGCCATTGGTGGTCTTGGCCAGTTCCACCGCCTGCGCCACCAGGTCGAGTTCGGCACGCCGCCCGAAGCCGCCGCCCAGGTACGTGGTATGCACGGTCACATCATGCGGGTCGACGCCGGCGACTTTGGCGGCCATCCAGCGCACCAGTGACGGCGCCTGGGTCGGTGCCCAGATCTCGACTTTGCCGTCGCGCAGGCTGGCGGTGCAGTTTTGCGGTTCCAGCGTGGCGTGCGCCAGGAACGGCACCGCATACCCGGCTTCGATGGTCTTCGCGGCCTGGGCGAAGCCCTCGGCGATGGCGCCGGTTGACCGATAACCGGCGCCCCTGTTGGCGTCCAGCGCCGCCTTGAAGCGCGCCAGAATTGCCGCGCTGTCCTCGCCGGCATTGGGCCCTGCATCCCAGGTGATGACCAGTGCATCGACCGCCTTTCTGGCCTGCCACCAGGTCTGTGCGATGACCGCAATGCCGGTCGCCGCGCCCGCAAGCTTCGACACCACCGGCAACACCGCCTTGACGCCAGGCATGCCATCGGCACCGCGCATCTCGAACTTGCTCCAGCCCCCGCCAAACGTCGGCACCATACGGATCGCCGCATACAGCAGGTCGGGCGGGCGTACATCGGCGCCGAACAGCGCCGCGCCGGTCACCTTCGACGGCACATCGGTGCGCGGCAGGCTCTTGCCGATCAGCGTGAAGTCCCGCGGACTCTTGAGTTGCGGTACCTGGTTCGGCGTCAGCAATGCAGCGGCTGCGGCAAGTTCGCCGAAGCCGGCCTTGAGCCCGGACGAGTGGCGCACCCAACCGCGTTCGACCGTGCATTGCGCCGGGTCGACGCGGAAGCGCGCCGCCGCCGCGGCCACCAGCATTTCGCGCGCCGAGGCGCCGGCCAGGCGCATCGGCAACCATGCATCCTTCACGCTTGAGGACCCACCGGTCACCATCAGCCCTAGTTCGCGCCCGACCTTGCGCACCATCCACTCGACGCCCTCGCGCACCACGCCGGCTTCATCGGGATGAAACGGCAGGCCGTCGATCAGCATTTCGCTGTTGCCGAAAATCCGGTCGATCGGCGCCGGCACCGCCGGCACCGCACCCCAGTCGCAGCCAAGCTCCTCCGCCAGCAGCATCGGCAGCGCGGTGTAGATGCCCTGCCCCATCTCGGCGCGCGGCACCGCGATGGTGACGCTGCCATCGGTGCCGATGGTCAGCCAGCCGTTGAGTTGCACATCGCCGCGGGTAAGCGGCATCGCGGAGGATTCAGCCAGCAGCTTCTGCTTCGGAGGCGTGACCGCCCAGCCCACCACCAGGGTGCCGGCGATGCCGGCGCCGGTCAACAGGAACGCGCGCCGCTTCATTTGCTGCCTCCGGCTTTTGTCGCGATTCCGCCACCACCCCCTTGGGGCGACGCGGCGAGCGCCGACGTGATCGAAAGAGCGAGCGGAGGAGCGCTGCCGACCACGGTCTTGATCGGCGCATCCGGTCGTAGCAAACGCGCCGCGTCGGCGCTGCCGCCGGTTCTGGTCGACGCATCCTTGATCGCCGCACGAATCCGCTGGTAGGTTCCGCAGCGGCAGATATTGGTGATCTCGCGGTCGATGTCGGCATCGGTCGGCGCCGGTGTCTTCGCCAGCAGGGCGCTGGCCGCCATCAGCATGCCGGATTGGCAGTAGCCGCATTGCGGCACCTGATGCCGGATCCACGCCTGCTGCAGGGCGCCCAACTGATCGCGCCCGAGGTCTTCGATGGTGCGCACCTTCTTGCCGACCACACTGCTTACGGGAACCACACAGGAACGCACCACCGCCCCGTCGACATGCACGCTGCAGGCACCGCAGGCGGCGATGCCGCAGCCAAACTTGGTGCCAGTCAGGTCCAGGTGATCGCGCAGAACCCAAAGGAGAGGGGTGTCGGGCGCTGCGTCGACAGCGCGCTCAGCGCCATTGATATCGAGTTTTTGCAAGGTGTCTCCCGCGACGCTATTCCAACGTACAAGTGTAGGGGAAAACCGGCGCGCCATGCCGGCCTGCGCATGGTGGCTCGCGCGACCGGCCGGCCCGGCGACTTGCCAATAACGCCGGGTCGCCTTCGGCGCGGCGCCGCGGGCCGCATCCGACCCTGCAAGCGATAGTCGCGTCTCTACGCGGTCGCGCCAGCCATGGCGGCGGCTTCGGTCACCGGCAGGCGCCAGTCGCCTTCGGTTTGCTGGCGCAGGATGCGCACCGTCGGATACCAGGCGCTTTGCGTGCCGCTGCGCGGCCAGAACATGCCGCCCGCCTGGCGCAGCAACAGCAGCACCGGCTTGCCCATTGCAGCGGCCAGGTGGGCGACCGCGCTGTCGATGCTGATCACCAGGTCAAGGTGCGCAATGATGGCGGCGGTGTCGGCAAGGTCGTCGATCCGGCCACCCGGCGAGTTGAGATCCAGCGGCGCGGCGGCGAGCTCGTCGGCCTGCGCGTCCGGTTGCAGGCTGACAAAGCGCAGGCCGGTTCGACCGAACGGCGCCAGCAACTCGGCAGCAACGCCCTTGGCAATGCGTGCGCGATCATGGGCGCCGGCACTGCTGCGTTGGTCGGTGCGCCAGACCAGCCCGGCCAGGCGGCCCGGCCCGCGGAGGCCGGCGGCGTCCAGGCGGTGTGCCCACAATCGGGCAAGCGTCGCGTCTCCATGCAGATAGGGCGCCGCGTTCAGTTCCAGGCCCAGGTGCCGCGGCAGGTCAAGCAAAGGCGCATGCACGTCGGCCGGCGGCACCGCACCCGGCGTTGTGACCTGGTCCACCCCTTCCATGCCTGCGAACAGCCGGGTGCATTCGGGCCGCGCACCCAGCAGCAAATGCGCCGGTCGCGCCGTCGCGCGCAGGCGGCGCAGGTAGCGGGCAAACAGCAGGTGATCGCCCAGGCCGCCCCAATCGCACCACACAAACACCGTCTTGCCCGCCAGGGATTCGCCCTGCCAGGCCGGCAACGGCGCCAGCGGATTGTCGCGGCCGTGATGCAGGCGATGGCGCGCGGCAAGCATGCGGAAGCCTTCCGCATAATCCCCCTGGAAAAACAGGCGCTGGCCCAGGTTGTAGCTGGCGGCGGCATTCGCCGGATCATGGCGCAGGGCTGCGCGGAACCAGCCGATCGAGGCGCCGGGGTCGGCGTCGTCGCTGGCGAGCGCGCCCATCGCATTGAGCGCGTCGATATGAGCCGGGTCGCGCCGCAGCGCGCGCTCGAGCACGGCGCGCGCGGCTGCGGCGTCGCCGGCATCGAACAGCAACCAGCCCAGCAGCGCCAGCGCGTCGGCGTCGTTTGCCCGTGCGGCCAGGTGTTGTTCCAGCAGTGCGCGTGCCTCGCTGCTGCGGCCGTCCGCCACAAGCCCGCGTGCATCGGCAACCGCCGTAGCGACGCCCGCCCGCGACGCTGCTGCCGGTGCGGTGTCGCGCAACAGGTTTCGCAGGAACCCGAACACTGGAATGCCCGCGAATCAGGCGACGAAGCGGTGATCGACCGCGGCGCGCGCGAGCGCGGCACCCCACACCGCGTAGCCGGCCGGAGACGGATGGAATCCATCGACGGCGAACAGTGCGGGCTCGATGCGCAGCAGCGGGGCCACCTGCGCGGTGCGCTCGATCGCAAGCTTGCCAAGGGCGCGGTTGAGCAACGCCGCGCGCGCGCCAAGGTAGGCGTTCAGCGGCCGCGGCAGCGACGGGAAGCGGCTCATCGGCGGCGCCGCGGCGATCAGGGCCGGCGCATTGCCGACGCGCGCGCGCAGCGCACCGATCAGCGCCTGCAGGTCTTTGGCGTAGCGCGCCGGGCGGGTGTGTTCCAGCACATCATTGACGCCAAACACCAGCAGCAGCAGGTCAACCGGTTCAGGCGCGACGCACGGCAACAACATCGTGCCGGCCTTGGACACGCCCGCGCCCGACAACCCGCATGCACGCCAGGCGACGCTGCGCCCGGTCAATGCGGCCACCTGGCTTGCAAGTTGCCCGGTGAGCGCCTGTTCATGGTTCGCAGCACCGACGCCGGCGACCGTGGATTCACCAAACGCCAGCAGGCGCAGCGGCGGCGATCGCGAAGTGCCGGCGCAGGTGCCGCTGGTCGGCCCGG
>JANPGJ010000175.1:0-5274 GCA_031423955.1 Burkholderiales bacterium | reverse complement strand
ATCAACCTGCCCGGCGTCAGCGGCCTCACTGCCCTGCGCATCCTCGGCGACGATGCGGCGACCGCGCGCATTCCGGTGATCGCGCTGTCGGCCAGCGCGATGCCGCGCGACATCCAGTCCGGGCTCGCGGCCGGCTTTCTGCGCTACCTGACCAAACCGGTCGACGTGGTCGAACTGATGGCGGCGCTGGATATGGCACTCCAGGGCGGCGCAAGCAGCGGCGCCGGGCCCGGCCGATGAGCCAGGCTGCCGCGCAATACCCGCGCGCGGCCGGTTGCCAGGGCGCCGCTGCGGCCGCGCCGACCATCCTGAGCCGGCTCAAGCACGCCACCCGCGTGCGCCACGCGGCACTCGAGCAACGCCTGCCCTTGCTCGATCCGCGGCTTTCAAGCACGGCGTATCGCGACTGCGTACGCGGCTTCTTCGGCTACTACGGGCCGTTGGAGGCGCGCTTGCGTTCGCTGCCGTGGTGGGAGGCGCTCGGCTTCGACTACCAGCCGCGCCGCAAGACGCCGCGCCTGCTGCACGATCTGCACGCGCTGGGCCACGACAGCACCGCGGTCGGCGCGCTGCCCTTGTGCCAGGCCTTGCCGGCACTGGCCACGCCTGGGCAGTTGCTGGGCTGCCTGTACGTGATCGAAGGGGCGACCCTGGGCGGGCGCATCATCGGCCGCCATCTTGAGGCCAGCCTCGGGTTCACCGCCGAGCGCGGCGCGGCGTTCTTTTCGGGCTACGGCGCCGCCACCGGCCCGCTGTGGCAGGCGTTCGGCGAATTCCTCCGCCTGCGTGCCGCCGACAACGACGAAGCCGAGATCATCAGCGGCGCCGCTCAAACCTTCGATACGCTCGCTTGCTGGCTCTATCCGCCCTTACCCCTGGACACAAAATGAACCTGGAAACACAACAGGCGCCGGCCACGCCGTGGGGCGATGGCCCTTACAGCATCAATCGTCATGGCACCAGCCTGGCCAATTGCGATAGCGAACCGGTGCAAACGCCCGGCTGCATCCAGGCCCACGGCGCGCTGCTGGTGATCCGCTTAGGTGACCTCAAGATTCTCCAGGCCAGCGACAACACGGCGCGACACCTCGGTGTGCCGGCGGCGCAATTGCTGGGGCAGGAGGTAGGCCAGGTGGTCGGGGATGCCGGCGCGGCGCGCTTGCGCGAGATGCTCAAAGGCGAGCCGATCGAGCGCTGCCCCCTGTACGCGTTGACGCTGCCGGCACGCCCGGACGCCGGCGCACTGGATGTCTGCATGCATACTGTTGATGGTGTGGCGGTGCTTGAATTCGAGGCGACCGGCCGTGCCGGCAATCACGCCGATGGCGACTTTTTCCTGCTGGTCAAAGCTGCGGTAGGCCGCCTGCAAACCGCGGCCGGGGTGCGCGACTTCAGCCAGCGCGTGACCGAGGAAGTGCGCCTCATCACCGGGCTGGACCGGGTGATGGTGTATCGCTTCCATCCCGACCTGCACGGCGAGGTGATCGCCGAAAGCTGCCGCCCCGACCTGGCCCCATGGCTGGGGATGCACTATCCGGCGAGCGACATCCCGCAGCCGGCGCGCGAGATTTTCAAGCGCATCTGGATCCGTACGCTGCCGTACGCGGCCGGCGCTTTGGTGGAACTGCTGCCGCTGGCCAACCCGGACAACGGCCGCGCACTCGACATGACCCATTGCGCGCTGCGCGGCGCCTCGGTGATGTATTCGGAATATCTTGCCAACATGGGTGTGGCCGCCTCGCTCACCATGCCGATCCTGCGCGATGGCCAGTTGTGGGGCCTGATCGCCTGCGATCACATGACCGCGACCCATTTCCCATTCCAGGTGCGCGCTGCCTGCGAATTGCTGGCGCAAGTGGCATCGCTGCAGATCAAATCGGCGGAACAGGCCGAACAGCAGGACTATCGGCACACGTTCGAACAGGTGCATCAGCAACTGGTGGCGCGCGCTGCCAAGGAAGGCGATCTGTCGGCGCTCACCGGTTTCAAGCCTTCGCTGATCGATGCGCTCGACGCCGGTGGTGCCGCCCTGCACTATCAGGGCCAATGGTTAAGTGTCGGCGTCACACCGGATGCGGCACAGCTTCACGACCTGGCCGAATGGCTGTACCAACAGCCCGCCCTCGAATCGGAATCGCATCCGGTACTGGCCACCGATGCTCTGGCGCGGCTGTACCCTGCCGCCGCCGCCTTCACGCAGGTCGCCAGCGGTCTGTTGGCGGTGGCGCTGACCCGCAAGCGACGCGGCTTGATCCTCTGGTTCCGCCCGGAAACCATGCAGAGCGTGAAATGGGCCGGGCATCCACAAGACAAGCCGCTGGTTAGCGGGCCGCACGGCTCACGCCTGACCCCGCGCGCCTCGTTCGCACTATTCGTCGAATCGGTGCGGCAGCGTTCGCTGCCTTGGGCGACGAATGAAATCGAGGCCGCCCTGCGCCTGCGCATCCTGGTGATGGAACTGGTGATCACCCGCGCCGAGCGGCTGGCCGACCTCAACGCCGACCTGACGCGCAGCAACGAAGAGCTCGATGCCTTCGCCTACGTGGCCTCGCATGACCTGAAGGAACCGCTGCGCGGGATTCATCGCTATGCGCACCAGTTGCTCGAAAGCACCACCGCCGCCGAAGCCGACCAGAATGGCCAACAGCGCGGTCGAATCGAAGCCATGATGCGCTTGACGGTGCGCATGGACAGCCTGCTCGATTCGCTGCTGCACTTCTCGCGGGTCGGCCGCATGGAACTACAATTCGAAGAGGCGGACTTGAACCAGGTGATCGAGGACGCACTGGAGATGATCGGCGCACGGCGGCCGGAAAGCCGCGGCCGCATCGTCAAGCCACGGCCGCTGCCCTTTATCGCCTGCGACCCGCTGCGCGTATGCGAGATTTACAGCAACTTGGTCTCCAATGCGCTCAAGTACAGCCGTCAGGTCAACCCGCGCATCGAACTCGGCTATATCGCCGTCGACGAAACCGCAGCGCGCGGCGCGCTGCCACCGGAGAGCGCCGGTCAGACCATTTTCTACGTGCAAGACGACGGCATCGGCATCACCGCCAATCAATTCGAGCAGGTGTTCCGCATGTTCAAGCGCCTGCACTTGCGCGATGAATTCGGCGGCGGCGTCGGCGCTGGTCTGACCATTGTGCAAAAGCTGGTACAGCGCCATGGTGGCCGCATCTGGCTCGACTCCGCGCCGGATGCCGGCAGCACCTTCTATTTCACCCTGCCCGGTGTGCCGGCAATGGTGCCGGGGCCATGATGCGGGTAGCGCCGATCATGGTGCTGGAAGACTGCGACGAGGATTTCGCCACCGTGCAATCCGCCGCGCAGCGTGCCGGCGTGACCAATCCGATTTGCCGTGCCACCTCCGGTGAGCAATGTCTGCGCCTGCTGCGCGAGCGCATGCGCAAACGGGAGCCGTGGCCGGTTCTGCTGCTGCTCGACCTCAACACGCCGGGCGACGATGGTCGCGACGCCTTGCGCGAGATCCGCACCGATGAGGCACTGGGTGGGCTGCCGGTGGTGGTGCTATCGGGCTCGGACAATCCGCGCGACCTCGGCTTTTGCTACCGCGGCGGCGCCAACGCCTATCATGTGAAACCGGTGGATCACTCGGCGCACTTGCAGATATTGCAACAAATTTTCAGCTACTGGCTTGGGTGTGTGGTGTTTCCCACAACGTCCGACAGCAAGCGATGAACAAGACTCTCTGGCATGTTCTGCTGATCGATGACAATCCGGACGATCGCGCCGATGTCCGGCAGATGCTGCTGCAGGGTGCGACCCGCCGCTATCGCTTCAGCGAGGCCGCACTCGGCTCCGAAGGCCTGCGGATGCTGCGGGATGGCGGCGCCGATGCCTTCGATTGCGTGCTGCTTGACTATCATCTGCCGGACATGAACGCCGAGGCTGTGCTGGCGCGCATGCGCGCCGATTCGCCATTGACACCGTGTCCGGTAGTGGTACTGACCGGCTCCGACAGCGCTGACAGGGTGGAAGGCCGGCAGGTGCTGGGCGCCGGTGCGCAGGACTATATCGGCAAGCAATGGGCCACTTCCCACAGCCTCACACGCGCGCTGGAGAATGCGGTCACACGCTTTGCGCTGGCGCTCGAGCGTGAAGTGATCGCCAACGCCTTGCGCGACAGCGAACAACGCTTCCGCGACCTGCTCGAATCGGCCCCGGATGCGATGGTGATCGTCGATGCGGAGGGCTTGATCACGCTTACCAACGCGATGACGCAGTCGATGTTCGGTTACAGCGCCGCCGAACTGATCGGTCAACCGGTGGAACTGCTGGCGCCGGCGCGCCTCCAGCAACGCCATGTCGCGCAACGTCTGGCCTATGTGGCACTGCCGCGGTCACGCGAGATGGACGGCGGCTTGCAACTGCTGGGGCGCCGCCGCGATGGCAGCGAGTTCCCGATCGAGGTCAGCCTGGGCCCGCTGGCCACAGACGGCGGCACCTGGGTATCGAGCGCGATTCGCGACATCAGCGAACGCAAGCGGGTCGACGCTTCACTGGCCGCCGCGCTGGCTGAAGCGCGCAGCGCCAGCAATGCCAAATCCGACTTCCTGTCGAACATGAGCCACGAGTTGCGCACGCCGCTCAACGCGATTCTGGGATTCGGGCAGCTGCTGGAATCCGGCGTGCCGGCGCCGACCGAAGCGCAGAAAAAGAACATCGAACAGATTCTCAAGGCCGGTTGGTACCTGCTGGACCTGATCAACGAAATCCTCGATCTGGCGCAGATCGAATCGGGCACCCTGGCACTGGCGCTTGCGCCGGTGGCGTTGGGTGAGCTGTTGCACGATTGCCGCGCCATGATCGAACCGATGGCGGTACAACGCCACATCCGCCTGGTGTTTCCGGACCGGCACACCGCGCCGGTGGTGCAGGCCGACCAGACACGCCTGAAACAGGTGCTGCTCAACCTGCTGTCGAACGCGATCAAGTACAACCGCCCGGATGGCTCGGTGACCGTCGATTGCGTGGCGGTTGATGCGGGTCGGACGCGGATCCGCGTCAGCGACAGCGGCGTCGGCCTGGATGCGCAGTCGATCGCGGCATTGTTCAAGCCTTTCGTTCGCCTGGGCCGCGAAAACAGCAGCGAGCAAGGCACCGGCATCGGCCTGGTGGTGAGCAAGCGCCTGGCCGAACTGATGGGTGGCGATATCGGTGTGGAAAGCACGCCTGGCGTCGGCAGCGTGTTCTGGATTGAACTCGATACGGCGGGATTGGCGGAGCACGGGCTTGCCGATCCGGGCAGAGCCG
>JANPGJ010000174.1:0-11332 GCA_031423955.1 Burkholderiales bacterium | reverse complement strand
GCGCGCTCGGGCCTGTTGAAGGGACCTGCCGGTGCAACCCAACGTTTTCTCGCAAGAATTTTGCGACCGTATCGACATCGGGCTTGAAACCGCAGAGGCTTTCGACCTTGTCCGCAACCAACTCAAGCAAGAGATCGTCCTCATCGGTCACGAGCTTTGACCATGCTTCGGGCAGGGTGGCGAGCATTTGCCGGGTTCGCGAAGCATTGCGGTAGTCCTCTCGTGCGGCGGCGATTGCCTCACCGGAGGTCACCTGCGCATAGCCGAGATAACGGTGCAACCGGGCTGAGCACTCGGGAAGGTCGCGTTCTAGGAGGTCCAGCTTGTATACCCGGCGCTCGGAGTAGTCGCCTTGTTCCGCGGGAAGGAAGAAGTTCCACTCCTGACCATCGGTAAGGATCGCAAGCGGTACGCCTTGATGGAAGGCGTACTCGAACAATTGCCGCTCCGCGCCGTCGCTTTGACCTATCTGCTTGACCTCTATGAAGGCTGCAGCCTTGTTCGGAGGGTGGCAGAGGGCAAAATCGACACGCCTTCCGGCCAAGGAGTATTCCGGACAAACGACCTGCGTGTTATAGGTTGGCCATTCAAGCGCCTGAAGCAGCCTAAGCACAATGCCCTGAGATACGGCTGCCTCATTGCCATATCGGCCGGCGCGAATGCCGTCTCGCACGTCCTCAATGTGTTGCTGGAGACTCATGGATGCGAAGGATAGCGTGTGCGAGGTCTATCGTAAAGCTAAGGGGCTGCGCGCTTTTGCGCAATCCCGCTTAAGCGATGGGTTTGGCATTTCACCAGGGCCCACCAGAAACTTGCACTTCAAATGTTGCTTCGCTGGGCTGAACAAATGTGTTGTTTCTCATTCGGATGTTGCCGCCGCCAGTAATTCGGATTCCGTGGCCCTGCGAACCAACAAGACTGCGGTAATACTGCTCGATGACATTTTGGAAGGCATCGTGGTTGAAGGCACCTTTGTACCCAACCGGTTTGGATACTTCAAGTGGCGCGGTCTCGAAAGAACTGCCCACCATTTGCTTAACATCGCAAAATAGGTTTTTGTGCAGAGTGCCGTCGACATCCAGATCGAAGAACACGCGTGACACCACGTGCTCATCGTTGCTTCCGTACTCCTGCGAGTCTTGGACGAGGCGCTGCAGATGAATTTTTGCTTTTGTCACTTCAACTCTCCTTGAAAGATGCCGAACTAACAGTGGGCACCTGAACTGGTGCCGTCAAAAGCGAAAAATTGTCGGCCGAATCGACCATGCCATTCGCAAACCTCTGATTTTTCATTCGAAACAAAAACGCAGCAGTCATCGGACCGGCCGAAAATTTCATGAAAAGCGACATTTCTGCTGACTCTGCCGCACCGGTCGATTTCTTTGCCGATGCGCCGCCGCCTTTGCGGTTGATCGATTCGGTCCGGACGCGTATTCGGGTGAAGCATTATTCCCAGTGCACCGAAGGCACGTATGTTGACCGGATCAAACGATACATCAAGCTCCATGACAAGCGCCACCGCCGTGAGCTTTCGATGGCGCATGTTGAGCGGTTTCCCGGTTACCTGGCGAGCGAGCGCCGGCCGGCGCGGTGGTCAGCCCGCCAAGCTGTTTTCCATCAATTCCAGCGCGGCGCGTGTGAAGGCACGCATGTTGGCAACCCGGTCGCCGCTGGCGGTGTCCAGTGTCAGCACCCGCTCGATCGCGCCCGACACCGCCACGCAGGTGTGCCCGGCGGCATCGCCATAACGGTTGCCGGTGGGCCCGCTGGCGCCGGTTTCAGCGAGCCCCCAGGTGGCGCCGAAGCGCTCGCGCTGGGTGCGCGCCAGCAGCATCGCATAGGGCTCGGACGAGGAGCGCATGCCTTGCATGTCGGCGTCGCTGATGCCCATCAGCAGGGTGCGCGCCTTGAGGGTATAGACCACCGCACCGCCCAGAAAATAGGCGGAGGCGCCCGGCACCGCCAGCAAACTGGCGGCGAGCAGGCCGCCGGCCGAGGATTCGGCGACTGCAATGGTTTCTTTGCGGCTTTTCAGCAACGCGGCAACGCGGGCGGCCAGTGGCAGCAGGGTATCCATGATTGCTCCGTGGTTCTCAGGCCGCAACAGCGGCGCTGGCCGACGCCAGCACCGCGCTGTCAGGCATGGCCTGCATTGGCGCCCAGTTGCGCGATCGCACATAGTCGGGGCGCGGCTTTTCCACATCGTGCGGGCGGTTGGCGCAGGTGTTGAAGCAGAAATAGGCCTGCCAACGATCATGGTGCGACAGGTTGTGGCCGCTGGCGTGCATCAGGTTGCAATGGAAGATCGCACAACCGCCGGCGCGACCGGTGATCGCCACCGGCGGTGGCGAAGCCGCCATCCGCCGCTTCATGTCTGCCGGGGTCACCGACCAGAGTCGGTAGGCGGTGCTGGTGTCCAGATAGGCGTCGGTGCGGCCCCAGCGATGGCTGCCCGGCAGCAGGTACAGGCAGCCGCTCATTTCGGTCGCATCGTCGAGCATGATCATGGCAGTGGCCATGTCCGGGCGCGCGATGCCATCCAGGTTCCAGGCGCCGAAATCCTGGTGCCACGGCCAGACCGAACCTTCGATCGCCGCCTTGACGTTGACCTTGGAGTGATGCAGATACAGTTCGTTGTCGCCCAGCAACTGCTGCGCCACGCCCAGCATGCGCGGCGAACGTGCCAGCGCACGAAATGGCGGCGAGGCGGTGGCGCCATCGGCTTCATGCAGCCGGAACATCGATTTCGGTGCACGGCTGACGCCTTCGCGAACCGTGCCTTCGGCCTCGACATCCCACAGGCGTTCGACTTCGCTGCGCAACAGCGCCACCTCTTCCGGCGTGACCAGGTCGGGAAACAGAAGGAAGCCGTCGCGCGCGTAGGCTTCGCGTTGTGCTGCGGTCAGTTGCATCTTCGTCTCCTCGCCATCCGGCGTTGTTGTCCCGGGTTGGCTGCCGCGTACTGCGCAGCCCCGGCTTTCATTCGTTATCGCGCCTCAGGCGGCGCGCATCAGTTGCCACATGCGCGCCGAGGTAAGCGGCATTTGCAGGCGCGTGGTGCGCCCGGCCATGCCGTTGCGCGCCAGCGCATCGGCCACCGCGCTGACCACCGCCGGCGTGGCGCCGATGGTGCCCAGTTCGCCCACGCCTTTGACCCCCAGCAGGTTGTTCTTGCAGGGTGACGATTCGTCCATCCGCGTCTCGAAATGCGGAACCACGCCCACATGCGGCACGGTGTAGTCCATCAGGCTGCCGGACAAGGCCTGGCCGGAAGCGGCGTCGTAGACCATCACTTCGGACAGCGCCTGGCCGATGCCCTGCACCGCGCCGCCGTCGAGCTGGCCGCGCACAATGGTCGGGTTGATCACGCGGCCCACGTCGTTGACCGAGCTGTAGGCCACGATGTTGACGCGGCCGGTGTCCGGGTCGACCTCGACTTCGCACAAATGGCAGCCGTTGGGCCAGGTCGGACCGGCCACGGTATTGGAAGCCTCGATCCAGATCTGGCGGTCGGGCTGGCGTGCGGCCAGGTCGAACAGGCCGATCTTGAGGTCGGTGCCGGCCACCTTGAGCACCCCGGCGGCGTACTCGATATCGGCGGGTGCGGCTTCGAGTTCGTCGGCAGCCAGCTCGCGGGCGCGCTCGATGGTGCGGTCACTGGCCACCTTGACCGCGCTGCCGCCGGTGAAGGCCGAACGCGAACCGGCGCTGCCAAAGCCTTCGCCGCGATCGGTGTCGCCCAGCACGATGTTGATTCTTTCGCGCGGCACGTTGAACACATCCATCGCGAGTTGCGCCAGGGTGGTCATGATGCCCTGGCCCATTTGTTGTACCGCCGAGAAAATCTCGATGCTGCCATCGGCCTTGACCGCCACCGTTACGCGTTCCTCGAGCGCGTTGCCGCCGGTCCATTCGAGGAAGGTCGCGATGCCGCGGCCGCGCAGCTTGCCGTGCGCTTTCGACTGCGCGGCTCGCGCCGCGAAGCCGTCCCAGTCGGCGAGCTTGAGCGCCTGATCCATCACCGCTTCGAACTTGCCGGTGTCGTAGGTCTGGCCCATCGGATTCTTGTAGGGCATCTGCGCGGGCTGGATCATGTTGCGCCGGCGCAATTCCACCGGGTCGATGCCGGTCTGGCGCGCCGCCTCATCCATCAGGCGCTCCATGTTGAAGATTGCCTCGGGTCGCCCGGCGCCGCGGTACGGGCCGGTCGGCGCGATGTTGGTCAGCACCGCCTGCATGTGGAAGGCGATGGTCTGGATGTCGTAGACGCTGGTCTGCACCCAGGGCCCGATCATCAGCTGGATGGCCACCCCGGCCGCGGTGGCATACGCGCCGACATTGGCCTGCGAAGTGATGCGCAAGCCCAGGATGCGCCCGTTGGCATCGAGCGCCAGTTGCGAACGGGTATGCAGGTCGCGCCCGTGCACGGTGGAAAGAAATTCCTCGCCACGCTCGCCCACCCATTTGACCGAGCGCTTGAGGGTCAAGGCGCTCCAGGCGACCACCACATCCTCCGGGTAAATGCCGGTCTTCATGCCGAAGCCGCCGCCGACGTCGCCCACCACCACGCGCACGCTCGCGGCCGGAATACCGAGAATATCGTTGCAGAAGGTGTTGCGGGTGCCGGACGGCATTTGCGTGCTCATGCGAATGGTCAGGCGTTCACTGGCCGCATCGAAAGCGGCCAGCACGGTGCGCGGCTCCATGGTGACCGCGACCACCCGCTGATTGGTCACCGCCAGGCTCACCACGTGGGCGGCCGCGGCAAACGCCTTGTCGGTGGCCTCTGCATTGCCGTGGCGCATTTCGGCGGCGATGTTGTCGGGCGCGGCCTCGCACAACAGCGGCGCACCCGGCTGCATCGCCGCGACCGGATCGATCACCGACGGCAGTTCCTCATAGTCGACCACGATGGCCTCGAGCGCGGCCCGGCCCTGGGCGACACTTTGCGCCACCACAGCGGCGACCGGCTCACCGACAAAGCGCGCCACCTCGTGGGCCAGACCGCGGCGCGGCGCCGAGGCGCAGGGGCTGCCGTCGGCACGCTTCATCAGCGGATTGCCGGGGATCGGCTTGACCCCGGCGGCCACCAGCGCCGCCCCGGTGATCACGCGCAACACGCCGGGCATGGCGGCGGCCGCGGCGGTGTCGATCGCCACGATGCGGGCATGCGCATAAGGGGACCGCAGGAACACCAGGTGCGCCTGGTTTTCCGCAGTCACATCATCGGTGTAACGCCCGACGCCGGTAACCAGGGCCCGGTCTTCCAGGCGATCAACAGAGTGGCCGCTGCCAAAGCGCGCGTAATTCGATTCGACGTCCATAGACCGATAGCTCTTCTCAAAAAAGTTGGATTCGGCCGGCGCTTATGCGCGCCGGAACGTAATGATGACATGAGCCGGCGCCGACCGCGCGAGCCGGCGCTCGCCGCCGCCAGCCGCAGTGGTTCAGGGCAGCCGCGACCGGGCCGCATCCGCACCGGTCTCAGCGCGCTACGGCAAGTACCGCCTGCAGCAGCGCCTGCGGCCGATATCCGAGCCGTGACGGCGTCAGCCCCAGGCGCACCACCGCCACATTGCGCGACGGCACCAGCGCGATCGACTGGCCGTCATGGCCCAGCATCCAGAACGTATCGGCCGGCAGCGCGAAGCCGGTATCCGCATCCTGATCAGCAGGCAAGGCGCCGCGCGGACCGCGCAGCCAGACCTGGCCGCGCCCATAACGCCCGTCGGCCGCCGGCGCCGGCTGGCGCAGCATGCTGACGAAGCCGGGCGGCAGCAGGCGGCGGTCGGTCACCATTCCGTCGTCGAGCAGCAACTGCGCAAAGCGCGCCCAGTCGCGTGCGTTGGCAAGCATGTAGGAGGAGCCGACGAAGGTGCCGCGCGCGTCGGCCTCGAGTACCGCCGTGCGCATGCCGAGCGGCTCGAACAGCGCAACCCGGGGGTAGGCCAGCGCCGGCGCCGGCGCACCCAGCGCGCCTTGCCACAGGCGCGACAACAGCACTGTGGTGCCGCTGGCATAGCTGAACTGCGCGCCCGCCGCATGAATTTGAGGCTGGCTGGCCGCGAAGCGCGCCATGTCGGGTTCGAGATACAGCATGCGGGTGACGTCGCTGACGCTGCCATAGGATTCGTTGAAGGCCAGGCCGCTGGACATCGCCATCAGGTCCCCCAGGGAAATGCCGGCGCGCCTGTCCTGGCCCCATTCGGCAAACAGGCGCCTGTCGCCGAGCCCGAGCCGGCGTTGGTGCATCAGGGTGCCGACCAGCGCCGCGGTGACGGTCTTGGTCATCGACCACCCGGCCAACGGGGTGTGCGCGGCAAAGCCGTCGGCGTAAACCTCTGCCACGACACCTCCGTCGCGCAGCACCAGCACCGCGCGCATGCCCGGACCGGTCAGGGTCGGGTCGCGCAACAGGGCTTGCACGCCTGCGGCGGGCGTGCCGACCAATTCGCCCAGCGGCCAGAGAGCCGATGGGCCGGGCACGGCTGGCACGGGCGCCACCCGATGCGCCGCGGCCGCCTGCAAGTCGCCATCCGGCACGCTCGCACAGCCGGTGCCGTCGCGCGCCACCGCCAGGCCGCGGCCGGCGAAACCCAGCAGCCCGGCGCGCACCACGCGCGCCTCGCGGTCGACCGCGACACTCACCAGGCTCAACAGCGGATGCCCGGGCGCTTGTACGTCGACGCGCAGCACTTCAGCCGCATCGCGGCCGGCTACGAAAACGCCCGAGCAGACGATCTTCGCGGCATAGCCGGCGGCCACGCGCACCATCGCCGGCGGCGCCAGCCACAGCCACACTGCCAGGCCGCCCGCCAGGAGGGCGCTGCCCGCCAAGCCCCGGCGCAACACCTTGAATGATCCGGTCACCGCAGGCCGCCAACCGGGGCGGGCTAGAATTTCGGCGCTGCCGGCGCCTGAAACCAGCTCGGATCGACCAGGTCCAGCAAGTCGCCGTTCAGGACTTTTTGCAGTGCGAATACGCTCTGCGGGCGCTCCGCGGTCTTCAACTTCAGGCACCAGTCGATCAGTTCCACCAGTTGCACCGAATAGCGCTTGCGCCAAGCCTGATCGCCAGGCTCCAGCGCTTCGCCCTTGAGCCGTAGTGCGGCCGCCTGCGGCGGTTTGCCTGCGAGGCAATAATGCAGGGTGGCGCCGATGGCGTAGATGTCGGTCCACGGGCCCATTGCTTCGCCCGAGCCTTCCTGCTCCGGTGCGGCGAAATCCGGTGTATGAACCGACATCAGCACGGTGCTGGCTTCGCCCAGCCCCAGGCGGGTGGCGCCGAAGTCGAGCAGAATCGGCTGGCCGTCGTTCTTGAGATAGATATTGGCCGGCTTGATATCCAGATGCAGCAACTTCTGAGTGTGCACTTCGCGCAGCCCCGACAACAGGCGCACAAAAATGTCACGCAGAAAGTCCTCCTTGATCGATTCGCCGCGTGCCTTCAGGGCGCGCATATGCTCTTGCAGGCTTTGTCCGGTTTCGTACGGCATCACCAGATAGGCCGTTTCGTTGGCCCGGAAAAAGCTGGAGACGTGCACCACGTTGGGATGATTGATCCTGGCGAGCAGCCGGCCTTCCTCGAAAAAGCTCTTCATGCCCTGATTGAAGGCAGTGCGATTTTCCGGCGGCACCACCGGAATCGCGCTGTCACCGAAGCGCTGGGCGATGCCGGCCGGCAGGTACTCCTTGATCGCCAGCGGTGCGTTGTCGGCGTCGTAGGCCAGGTAGACGATCGAAAATCCCCCCTGCGAGATCTTGCGCTCGATGCGGTACTGATCGAGTTCGAAACCCTTGGGCAACGGCTGATTGGATGGCGAGGGTGGCATCGCGAGCGGGTATTTGGAGGGCAGGACGGTGAGGCGACACGTGCAGATTGCCGCACAACTCGGTGCGCGGCAAACCGCAATATCGTCAATTTTCCCCGATCCTAACGGCAAACGGCCCATCGCGATCATCGCAATTCAGGCAAAAACTTGTTAACTTTGTTCCGGCAGGAACCATTTCACGGCCAAATCACCAGCGGTGGCGCGTCGCGACCGCCGGCCCCCGGCGTGCGCCCTGAGGCACATGGTTCGGGCTATGCTTTCGCAGCAACTTGCCAAACGGCTCTCCACCCCACACAGGAAACCCCATGCTGAAACTGTATTTCGCCCCCGGAACATGTGCCCTCGCATCGCATATCGCCCTCGAAGAAAGCGGCGCGGCCTACGAAACGGTGCGCCTTGACTTCGCGCGCAACGACCAGAAAAGCACCGACTATCTCGCAGTCAACCCGAAAGCCCGGGTGCCGGCGCTGGTCACCAACCAGGGCGTGTTGACCGAAACCCCGGCCATCCTGGGCTATGTCGCGCAGAGCTTTCCGGCGGCGCACCTGGCGCCGGTCGAACCCTTCGCCTTCGCCCGCGCCCAGGCGTTCAACAGCTATCTGTGCTCGACCGTCCATGTCGCACATGCCCACAAGGGCCGCGGTTCGCGCTGGAGCGACGACCCGGCCGTCATCGAAGCCTTGAAGAAAAAGGTGACGCAGAACATGGGCGATTGCTTCAGCCTGATCGAAACCGACATGCTCGCCGGCCCATGGGTGATGGGCGAGGCCTATGGCGTGTGCGATGCGTATCTGTTCACCATCGCACGCTGGCTCGAAGGCGATGGCGTCGACATCGCCCGCTTTCCGAAAGTGCAGGCGCATTTTCGCCGGATGACGGCGCGGCCGGCGGTCGGCACGGTGCTGGCGCAACACACCAGCTGAACGAACGCTACGGGCGCGCTGCGCCGAGGGCACAGCGGCCGCCAATGCTCGCAGCGGGGATAAGAAAGGGGCATCAATCGATATCGCCGCCTGCCCGGCGGCAACGAAAGGAAACCCATGTTGTTCATGGTCATCAGCACGCCCCGGCCGGAAAAGCCGTCAAGCGTGGCGTCTTCGCGCAGGAAATTCTGGAAATGGATCAATCCGCTGCTCGATGCCGGCCAGGCACGGTGGATCTATGCACGGCCGGGGCGCGGCGCGGTCGCGCTGTTCGATGCCGAAAGCCACGAGCACCTGCATCGCCTGCTCAACCAGTGGGCCGAGCTGATTCCGGCGACCTTCGAGTTGCATCCCCTGATCGATGCCGGCCAGGCGCAGGCGCATCTAGCCGCAGGAGCAAAGTCAAAGCGCCGATCCGCGCCTTAATCACCTGACGAAATGGCTGGCCCTACTCGACATTGGCCTTGAGTTCGGTCAGGATCGGCCGGAATTGCGCGATCTGGCCGCGCAGCATGGCGTCGAGCTCGGCCGGGGTGGAACCCACCGGTTCAGCCGCCAGATCGGCAAGCCGTTTGGCCAGTTCCGGGTGGCGCAGCGCGGCCGCGACTTCCTTTTGCAGGCGCTCAATCACTTCGCGCGGCGTTTTCGCCGGCGCGAACAGCCCGTTCCAGCCGTTCGCCTCGATCGCCGGAAAGCCCAGTTCACGCACGGTCGGCACATCGGGCAAGGCGGCGATGCGCGTACTGGCATGCGTGGCCAGGGCCTTCAGGCTGCCCTTGCGGATGTCGCCCAGCGAGGAGGAAATCTGGTCACCCCCCACCTGCACGCGGCCGGCGAGCAACTCCAGCTTGAGCGGCGCGGCCCCCTTGAACGGAATGTGCGTCATCTCGATCCTGGTGTCGCGCTTGAGGGCCTCGCCCACCACATTCATGAACGAGCCGGGGCCGGTCGAACCATAGTTGTATTGCAGGCTGCGGTTGCTCGACAACAGCGCCACCAGCTCGCGCAGGTCCTTCGCCGGCACCGATGGATGCGCGGTCATCACCAGCGGAACGTTGACGACGTTGGAGATGGCCGTGAAATCGGTCTCGATGTTGTAGGGCGCGCGGCCGGCGAGCGAAAGTGACACCGAGGCCATCGGGAAGGTGATGTTGTGCATCAGGATCGTATAGCCGTCAGGCGGTGCCTTGGCCACCGCATCGGCGCCAAGCGAACCGCCAGCGCCGCCGCGGTTCTCCACCAGCACCGATTGCCCGATCGCTTCGCTCATGCGCTGCGCCACCAGGCGCGCCACGATGTCGGTGGTGCCACCGGCCGGAAACGGCACGATGATCCTGATGCTCTTGTTTGGATAGCCCTGCGCCAGCGCCGTCGTGGCGATCAGTGCGCATGCCAGCGCTGCAAGACCGCGTCTCAACATGTTGATACCGAGGCAAGCGTGCTGGCAAGGTTTGCCGGGCGATGCAGTTTTCATGTCTTCTCCATTTTGTGGGAATGCAATGAGCACTTGAGCAGTCACGCCGTGGATCGCCGACCAACGCGGCGCCGCGTGACCCGCTTCGAATCATAGAGTGATTTCGCATCGCGCCAATGTGCGTTTGCCGCATTTTTTGGCGGTGCTGCGTGCGGTCCGGCGCCTGCCGGCAGTTGCTCAACGTGGCGCGAGGTTTGCCCGCGCAAAACGCCGCAGTTCGCCCGCATCGGTATCGGACACGGCCACATACCGAAGGCCGCCGACCGACCATGCCGCGACGCTGAAGCCGCGCACCGCCGACAATTCAAGCTCGGCATCGCCTGCATCCGCGCCGCGCCAGACAAACAGGTTGATCGGATGCTTGCGAATCCGGTAGACCACCGCGACCGCCGGCTGGCCCGCCACCTGCTCGAGGCGCGCACCTTCAAGTACAAATCCATCCGCCGCCAGATCGCGCACCTGCGGCGCAAAGTCGACCTTGCCCTGAAACCAGGGCTTGACGGTATGCCGATCGGACGAAGCAACATCGAGCAGGTGATTGCCCGCAAGCGCCGCCGCGTGACGCACCACGAGTTCTTCGGCCAGCGCAGCCCGGCCACCGATTGCGGAGAATCCGGGCAACACCAGCACCGTGACCCATACCGCCATCGCGGCGCTGGCGCCCGCGAGTGCCAATGCCTGCCACCAGACCAGCATGCGTGGAACGGGCGGCTCTGACCGTCGCGCCGACTCGATGCGCGCGGTGATCGCCGGTCCGAGGGCGGCAGGCGCCCGATGCCTGGGCATGGCCCCCAAGGCGCGGCGCAGATCCGCGCGCTCATCGCGCAGCTCCCTGCAAGCCACGCAGGCGGACGCATGCCGTGCCAACTCGGCACTCGTGCCGGCGTCAAGTTCGCCGTCAATCCAGGCGTCGAGCATTTGACGGGTGCGCAGGCAACTCACGGCGCCACCTTGCGCGCTGTGCCGCGCAGTGACAAGGCCAGCAAATCGCGCCCGCGCGAAATGCGCGACATCACCGTGCCGATCGGCACCTGAACGACGGCGCTGATTTCCTTGTACGACATTTCCTCGATTTCACGCAACACGATCGCCTCGCGAAACTC
>JANPGJ010000173.1:0-3651 GCA_031423955.1 Burkholderiales bacterium | reverse complement strand
ATCGGTGCTGCCGCATGTGCGCCAGGGGCAACTGAACGCCATCGCCGTCGGCAGTGCCCGGCGCATTCCTTCGCTGCCGGATATTGCGACCATCGCCGAATCCGGCGTGCCTGGCTACGAAGCCTATTCCTGGGTCGGCATGATTGCACCCGCCGCAACACCGAAGGCGGTGATTGCCAGACTCAATCGCGAGATCGTCGACATTCTCAAGGAACGTGATGTTGCTGAAAAGCTCAATGGCCAGGGTGCACTGCCGGTTGGCGACTCACCCGAGCAATTCGCGGCCTACATCAAGGCGGAAATCGACAAGTGGGGGGCAGTGGTGCGTGCCTCGAACATCAAGGTGGATTGAACAGCGATGACAAATAAAGACAAGGCCCGGACTGCCACAAAAACGCCGAAACGCAGCGCGGCATTCAAGGCAGGCCTGGCGACCCGCAAGGCGGTGCTGGGACCCGATTACGTGGACCGCGCCTTCGCCACGGCAGACGACCTCGGCATGCCGTTCCAGGACCTCGCCACCGAATTCGCCTGGGGCACGGTGTGGACGCGACCGGGGCTTACGCTCAAGGAACGCAGCCTGATGACGCTCGCGATGTGCATCGCGCTCAACCGCCCGAACGAAATCCGCATCCACCTGCGCGGCGCGGTGCGCAACGGCGTCTCGCGTGAGCAGATCCGTGAACTGCTGCTGCATTCGTTTCTCTATTGCGGCGGGCCGGCAGCGCTTGATGCAACCCATGTCGTACGCACCGCCCTGCCGGAAATCGAAGCCGCCGAGAAAGCGCTTGCGAAAAGCCGGCCAAAGCGGAAAAAGTAGACCGCCACCTGTCCCTGCATTCTTGGGACCCAAACCGGCGCGGCACGAGCAGGTGATATAGCCCTCTCGGGCTATTTCGCATCACACCCCGGAGGAGTAGGGTCCTGATGTTGCCGAGCCTGTCGCTGCCCTGGTCTGCCAACCGCTGAACACGTGGCTGTCAGCACGACGTCTTCGCAAACGCCCGGTCATTCGATCGGCTGCTGTGCTTTTCCCCACTTCGGAGGTCAAAGCCATGACGTACTCAAAATTCCTCGCCGCCGGCGCCAGCCTGTTGATCGCATGCAGCGCCTGGGCCGTGCCGGTAACCCTCACCAAGCTCACCGGCGTGACCGGCGGCACGATCGCGGCGACCGCGGTGTATCAAGCCGATCTCTCGACCGCCGGCATCGGCTCGATTCTTTCAATCAGCATCCGCGACAACAGCAGTGGTCTCGGCGGCTCACCAGGTCAATTCACCGGCTTTGACCTTGATGCGATCAAGCTCTCCAGCGTTAATTGTGCGGATGCAGCATGCGCGAAGGCGGCGGCCGGCCTCTCGGTCTTCAATTTCCTCAGTGGCGCTGCATTCACACCGGGCACCCAGCGTGCGCCCGCCGATCCGAAATTATTCGGTACCGATGGCAGCGGCAGTGCCGTTGACAATCTGGTTGCCACGCTCGCTGATTTCGATGGGGAATCCACCACTGCGATTCCGGGAGCGTTCGGCTTCATGAGCATGGGCGACAACGGTTTTCTGAACTTCGACCTGACGTCAGCGGTGTCCACCGCCGGCTTGTATCTTTATGTCGGCGAGGTCGGCGACAATGGCGAAGCTCTCGCCAGCGAAGTTCTGGTGCGCGACACAAGGTTTATTCCGGAGCCGGGCACCTTCGCATTGCTTTCACTGGCGCTAGTCGGGATGGTTGCAGGGCGTCGACCACGGCGCCAATAGCAGCATTGCTCGTACACCCGCGCTACTTGCGTGCCGCGGGCTTTTTGCGGGTGATGGCAGGCAGCCCTGCCATCACCCCGAGCACTTCAGCCACCGACGCCGTATCTTCCTGGGCCAGGCCCTGTGCCATCGCGGCCGTGTAAATCGGCGCACAGGCATTGAAAAGCGGCAGCGGGCAGCCGAGCGACTTTGCCATGTCGCCGATCACCTGCATGTCTTTTTGCCAGACTTCGACCTTCATGGTTGGCGGCGAATACCTGCGGTCCAGCATGAAGGGCATGCGCAGGCGCATCACCCCGGTGCCCAGCACCGGGCTCGGGCCGAACAGGGCGAGCATCTGGCGCACGTCCAGGCCCATCTTGCGGCCCAGGGTGACCACCTCGCCGTAAGCGACGTTGTAAATCGCCACCAGATGGTTGGCGGCGTACTTCATCCGGGTGCCGTTGCCGAACACGCCGACATTGGGCAGTTTGTCGGTGAATACGCGCAAAATCGGCAGCACACTGTTGCACGCCTTCGCCGGCCCGCTCAGGAAAATCGTCCACGCGCGCTCCTTCATGCGCGCCGCGGTACCGCTGATCGGGCAGTCGAGCAGCGTGATCCCTGCGCGCTTGAGCATGGTTTGCGCCCCAAGCTTGTCGTCCAGCGGCAGTGTGCTGGTTTCAATCACGACCGGCCGCGCGCCAGTCGCAGCGATAGCGGCGACTTCGGCCATCACCGAAGCCAATGCAGCGCTGGTGGCCAACGAGGTGATCAGGAAGTCGCATTGCGCAGCCACCGCCGCGGTTGACGTCAGTGATTTTCCACCAGCCCGTTTGAGCCGCGCCCGCGCTGCCGGCGCAACGTCGTAGCCGGCTACCCGGTAGCCGGACGCGAGCAGGGTTTCGGCCATCATGCCACCCATGATTCCGAGCCCGATGACACCGATCAACGGCTTCCCGGCAGTCATGGCGGCCGCTTTCGATGCTGCGGATCGTGCTGTCGTCGCCATCTCAGTTCGCCTCTTCGATCACTTTTGCAATGCGTTCCGGGGTCAGCGGCAGATCGCGCACGCGCACGCCGATCGCATGCTGCACGGCATTGGCCAATGCCGCGCCCACCGGACCGGCGGCGCATTCTCCGGCGCCCAACCCGGCTTCACCCGGTTGATCAAGCAGCACCACCTGCACCTCCGGCACTTCGTCGAAACCGAGAATCGCGTAACTCTCCCACGACCGCGAGACCACGCCATTCTGGTCCCACACCACGGCCTCCTTGAGGGTCCAGCTGATCGCCTGCACCACGCCGCCCTCGACCTGATTGGCCAGTCCATCAGGGTTGACGATCCGGCCGGCATCGACCGCGGCGACCACCCGCAACACGCGCACCTTCTCGGCGACATCGACTTCCACCACCACGGCACAATAGGCCGAGCGATTCTTGTAGCGCGCGTAAGCGATACCGCGCCCGCGACCGCTGCCGCCCGGCGCCTCCGCCTGCCAACCGGCGGCCTTGGCCGCGGCCTCGATCACCGCGCGCGCGCGCGGATCGCCGAGATGGCGCAGGCGAAAAGCGACCGGGTCCTGGCCGGAAGCCAGCGCCAGTTCGTCCATGCAGCTCTCGATGGCGAAAATATTGGCATAGGCGCCCAGGCCACGCAGCGCGGATACGCGCACCGGCGAGCTGGCGATAAAGTGATGATCGACCCGCTGGTGGGCCAGGTCGTAGGCGGCAATCCCGTTGCGATGGCCGCCGCCGGCCGGCAGGCTGGCATCTTTCGGCGCGGGCACCGGATGCGGCGGGTCCATATCCCAGGCAGCCAGCAAATTGATGCCGTCGCCCCAGCCCGGGCGGGTGATATGGGTGTGGCTGCGAATCCCGGCATGCCAATTGCAGATCGCGCCGTCGGCATCGACCG
>JANPGJ010000172.1:0-22704 GCA_031423955.1 Burkholderiales bacterium | reverse complement strand
GGCACATGGTTCCGGTCCATTCGCCCGACACCATGCGCGTGAGAAATATCTTTTTCTGCTCGTCGGTGCCATGGCGCATCAGTGCCTGATAGGCGCCGTGAGTCAGGCCCGGGTACATCGCCCAGGCCTGATTGGCCGAGTTCATCATTTCCTGGAAGGCGGTTTGCACCACATGCGGCAAGCCCTGGCCGCCGAATGCCGGGTCGCACGACAATGCCGGCCAACCGCCTTCGGCAAACTGGCGAAACGCGTCCTTGAAACCGGTCGGGGTTTTCACTTCATGGGTGGTCTTGTCGAGCACGCAGCCTTCGCGATCGCCGACCTGGTTCAGCGGGAACAGCACTTCGGCGCAGAACTTGCCGCCTTCCTCGGCCACCTGGTCGATCAGTTCGCGCGTGACCTCCGCCTGCGCCGGCAGGTCCTTGAGGGTGGCGCAGACATCGAGCAATTCGTGCATCACGAACTGGATGTCGCGCAGGGGAGGGGTGTATTGAGCCATGGTGAACCTCGATTGAAAATTTCAGTGGATTGCGGATTGGTCGCGGCAGCGCCGGTTCGCTTACGCCGCAATGCGCGCGGCGACGCGGCCCGAAAAGCCCAGCGGCAAGGCGGCATCGGCCGCGTAGTAGCCGACGGTGCGGTCGAACGCGCGATGCGCGCGCTCAACCGCCCGCGCGTCACGCAACAGCCTGGCGTCATGATGCAGCGCCAGCATCACGCCATATAGCTCGAATACGAGTTGTTCCGGGTCGCATGCGGGCCCCAGGTGACCGCATTCGATCGCCTGCCGGGCTGCCGTCTGCATTTCGCCTTGCCAGCCGCGATTGACCGCGACCATCCGGTCGCGCACCGGACCCTCGCGGTCATCGAACTCGACGGCGCCGGAAATGAACACGCAGCCGTTCGGGATATCGACGGTCTGCACCCGGAACAACCAGTTTTCAAACATCGCGGTCAGGCGCGGCAGACCGCGCGGCAGCCGGATTGCCGGGTAGAACACCGCCTCCATGAAGCGCCGCGCGTATTCGTCGATCAGCGCAATCTGCAAATCCTCGCGACTGCCGAAATGCGCGAACACGCCTGACTTCGACATCCCCAGCGCATCGGCCAGCATGCCGATCGACAAGCCTTCGAGCCCATCGCGGCTGGCCATCGCCAGCGCCGCGTCGAGAATCGCGGCACGGGTTTGCAAACCTTTTGAGACTGTGCTGCCTGCTTTGGTCACGGCATCGTCAAATAATACGAACGGTCGTGCTTTTTCGCAGATCGGCAAGGTTCAGGTCAAGCGGTTTTCCTTGTGCGTCGCAACAACATGACGATGCACGCTTGAAAATGCCATGCAATCAACATGTTGTGACGAGCACGGGATTTAGAGGCAGAACTCTAATTGGGGCAGTACAGTGCCGCGCCCGGTTCGCGGGATGAAAACCAGGGTTGGCGCGTGCCCGCCGGCCGGCGGGGCGCTGCGTTCGCCCGCTGGTCAGCCGCCACGCAAGAAGCGCAACGCCTCTTCCTGGCGCGGGTTGATCTGCAATACCCTCCGAAAAGCATCCAGGGCATTGAGCCGCTCGCCGGACTGCCAATAGGACTTTGCGAGATCGAGATAGGCGTTGACGTTGCCGGAATCCTGGCGCACGTACTCGCGCAGGAAACCGATCGCTTCGCGCGCCTTGCCGGAAGCCAGCGCCTGTTTTCCGGCCTCTGCCATCGCCTGCAGCACTTCGTTGCGCTGCCCGCCCTGCCCGAGACCTTGGACGAACGTGGCAAGCGCGGACGCATAGTCGTTGTTGCCGATGAACGACCTGGCCAGATCGATGTAGGCGCGGACATTGGCCGGATCGAGCTTGAGATACTCGCGCAGAAAGCCGATCGCGCCGGCGAATTCTCCCTGCGCCAACGCCTGCAGTCCGCCTTCCTGCAGAGACTTAAGCAAGTCGGCGCGCTCGGGTCCGGCCGCCAGCGTCAGGCCCTTGAGGATTGAACCCAAGGCATCGGCGAAGCGCTTGTCGCCGATAAACGCGCGGCCGACATTGAGATAGGCGCGCGCGTTCGACGGCTGCAACTTGATGTAGTCGGTGAAATGGCCGATCGCCGCCTTGAAGTTGCTCGTACGCAGTGCTTCGGCACCGCCGCCGAACAAGGCTTCGGCAAACACCGCGACCACATCCTGGCCGCTGGCCGACAGTTCGTGGGCGCGACGGGCCGCGGCGATCGCGTCGGTCCAGGCGCCTTTGCCGATCAACGCGCGCGCCAGCCACAGGTGGGCCTGCCACTGATTGCCGTCACGCGCGATCACTTCCCTGAACTTGGCGATCGCCTCATCAAACCTTTTCGCCGCGTACAACTCCTGCCCGGCTTTCAGCAGCGCGCCGAGGTCGTCCTGCGGCTTGACCGCTGCGCCGCCGGCGCAACCGGCCACCAGCAACGCCGGCAGCGTGCACCATGCCAATACCGTCCTTCTCTGTGGATCGAAATCAGTCATGCCATCCCCGTTTTTTTGAATGAAGCGCCAACCTTAGCCGATTGCACGACAGGCAGCAAACCCTGATACAAACCGGGCTTGCGTCAGGCAGACCGCCGAGACTTGCGCCGTACCCCTTTCCCGCCCGCTCAAATCAACCAGGCGATTCCAGATGGCCCCCCTGCAAACCCATGAACTCCGGATCGAGATCACCCCCGACGATCAACCCGAAGATCGCTTCTCCAATCACGTCAACAACGCGCGCTACTTTGCCTTCATCAGCCGCGTGTTTCGCGACTGGTATGTGAAGATGGGCATCCGGGTGCCGAATGCGAAATACGGCGCGACCATGGCGCACACCTCGTACGATTTTCTCAGCCAGGTGTTTTATCCGGGTGCGGTGCTGTGCCGGGTGACGGTTGTCAAGGTGGGCCGCACCAGCATCGAGCATGCGGTCGAGATGTGGGATGTGACGGCCGAACCGCGCCTGGCCGGCCGCGGCCGCGTGGTGCATGTGTGGATCGAGCGCGGCGTCGCAAGGAAGTCGCCATGGCCACCGGAAATGCTGGCCAAATGCTGGGACGGCGAGGTGCCGCCAAACGACGCGACTCGGTGAGCGAGCCGCCACGGCGCCGCCCCGGCTATGTCAGCGCCCGCAGGCGCATGCGCAAGCCCACTGGTGCCATGGTGAACGCCATGTGCTCGCGCGCCTCGCCGCCGTCGGGGGTCACCAGGCTCGCGATCTCGAATTGCCCGAGCAGCACCGCCATCGCCATCTTGATTTCCAGCATCGCCAGGTAGCGACCGGGGCAGACCCGCGGCCCGGCGCCGAACGGCATCGAGATGCGCTTGGCCGAACTCGCCGCCTGCCCCGGCCCGCCATCGGCCAGCCAGCGCTCCGGCATGAAGCGCGCCGCCTGCGGCACCAGGCGCTCATCCACGCTGGCATGCCGCATCACGCAAAACACCGGCGTGCCGGCCGGGACGCGCACATCGCCGACCACGCAGTCCTTCAGCGCGACCATCGAATTAAACGGCGCCACCGGCTTCAGGCGCATGGTCTCGTGGGCGCAGGCTTCGACAAAGTCGAGCGCGCCCATTTGCTCCTGGCTGAAACTGGCCGGGTCGCCCGCGTGCATCCGCACCTCGGCTTGCGCGCGCGCCAGCAGCGGCGGATGGCGCGACAGCAGATAAATCATCCATGACAGGGTGTTGGCGGTGGTGTCTTCGCCGGCCAGCAGCATCGTCATCACGTTGCCGGCGACATCGCGATCGGTCAGGCCGCTGTCGGCCTGGTCGGCGGCGACGATCATCGCTTCGAGCAGGTTGGCCGGCTTGTCGGAGAGCGCCGGGTTGTCGGCAATCCGCCCGCGCGCGGCCGCAATGAAGCCGGCGATCGCCTCTTTCACATGAACGATGCTGCGATCAAGCGCGTGATCGGAAGGCAGCTTCACGTAGTTCCAATAGGCGAACGGCGCCAGCATGCGGCTGAACAGGGCTGGAAAGATCTTGTCCAGGTGCTGCTGGATCACGTTTTCACCCGACTCCAGGGTGTTGACCTCGGCACCGAAGGCCAGGCCGGTGATGGTGTCGACCGTATAGCGCATCAGGTCGGACTGCACATCGATGGCCGCGCCGGTGGCGGCCGCCGTGCGCCAGCGACCTTCGAGCCGGCGCGCCACCCGCGCCATCGAGGGAAAGTAGGCCTTGACATGGGTCGGATCGAAGCCCGCCATCACCATCCGCCGCTGGCGTCGCCAGGCCTCGCCGTTGCTGCCGAACACGCCGGGGTCGAGGCCCATTTCATCGGACACCTGCTCCAGCCGCACCGAGCGGCGAAAGCCGTCGGGACGATCGCGCAGCATGGTCGCGATCGCCTCGTGATCGGCCACCACCAGGATAATGCGCTTGCCCAGGTTCAGTCGATAAAACAGGCCGAACTCGTGCGCCCAGCCTTCGATTTGCTTGTGCAGGCGCGCGGTTTCGATCTGCAGCGCATTGCCGAGGATCGGGATACCGCGCGGGCCGGGCAGGGAGGCGATGTCGCGCAGGGTGGCCGGTTTTTCGTTTGCCGATGCTTCCTTGGTTTCCATGCACAGCCTTTCGTCGATTCGATACTGGTTGCAACCGGCATCGGCAAACACATAGTGTGCCATGTGTCAGGTATCGTGACCTGGAGGTGTCAGAACAAGCCGGCACCCCTTCGCCAAGCGCGGCTGGACCGCTTCCGATGGCTAGTCGCTGGTGATCGCGCGGGGTCAACCAAGCGATATCAGGCGCACCGGCATCGCGCTGGGCATCATGGTGAAGGCCATCACCTCGTTGATCGAACCCGGGTCGCCCGCCAGTTCCAGCGAGAAGTTGCGCGCCAGCATCGAAAGCACCAGGCGCAGCTCGACCCCGGCCAGATGGCGCCCCGGGCAGACCCGCGGCCCAGCGCCGAACTGGGTGTAGGCGCGGGTGTCGTGCGGCTGCACCGCGTCGTGGCCGGTGGACCAGCGTTCGGGCAGGAATTCCGCCGGCCGGCCGAAGTGCTGCGCGTCCTGCATCGCCGGACGCAGCACGAAGAAGAGCGGGGTGCCGGCGGGAATCGCCACATCGCCCAGCACCACGTCGGTGAGGGTTTCAAGGAAGATGATCGGAATGATCGGCTTCAAACGCGTGGCCTCGTGCGCGCTGGCTTCGAACGGGTCAAGTTTTTTCAGGTCCTCAAAGATGGGGCATGTGCGCGCCGGCCCCAGCGCCTGGGCGGCCGCAGTTTGCAGGCGTGCCTGCAAGCCTTGATCGGCGCACAGGAAAGAAACTGTCCAGGCCAGAGTGTGGGCAGTGGTGTCTTCGCCAGCCAGGAGCAGCGTGATCACATTGGCCGCGATCATCGGATCAGTGATGCCGGACCCCGGTTCGGCGGCAGCCTTGAGCATCGCTTCGAGCAGGTTGCGCGGTGTGTCCGATGGCTGGTCGTGCATGCGTCTGCGGCCGCGCTCGATCAGGCCGTCGATGTGGCGCGCCACGGCGGCCAGCGAAAGGTCGAAGCGCCGGTCCTTTGGCAGCTTGAGATAGCGCCACAACGGAAACGGCGCGTTGATGCGCGCATTGATCATCGGGAAGATGCGCGCCAGGTGTTCCTGGATCACGTCACCTGGTTCATCGATGGTGTTTGGGTCTTCGCCGAACGAGAGCGCGGTGGTGATGTCGACGGTGTAGCGCACCAGGTCGTCGGTCATCTGCACTGTTTCACCCGCTTGCGCGGCGCGCTGCCAGCGCAGGCGCAGGCGTTCGGTGATGCCCTGCATGGTCGGAAAGAAGCCGCGGAAGTTGGTCGCGGCCAGCGCCTGCATGACCAGGCGTCGCTGCGGCCGCCAGGCTTCGCCTTCGACCGAGAACACGCCGTTGAAACCCATTTCGGCGATGATGGTCTCAATCGGCGTGAAGCGACGGTAGCGTTCCGGCCGTTCGCGCAGGGCGGTTTGCAGGTGTTCGGGGTTGGCCGAGACGAACACCCGCTGCGGGCCGAGTCCCATGGTGTAGGTCTCGCCGAATTGCCTGCACCAGCCTTCCAGCACCAGGTGCAGGCGGGCGGGGTCGAGCTGCAGGGCATTGCCCAACAATGGAATGCCTCTGGGCGAAGGCAGATCTTCGAGGCGGCGAACGCGCGGCTCTGCGGCGATTTGAGACATGTTCTTCTCCCTCTTGAAGTGCCATGAAAACGCACGCAAACGCGCCGACGCGTCGGGTGATTCGATGGTATCGCGCATATGCCGCAAACCTTGACGCCACATGACGGTTCCTGTTTTCCGCGCTACCGGCTGCGCCAGCTCGCGCAGGCGACCAGGGAAGTATGGTAGCGCGCAGCCACGATAGCAATCCGGTGGCGCTGGGGCGACAAGCGCGGTGTAGACTCGGGCCGGATTTTTCCGGACCCGAAACACTATCGAAAACCTTATGGCTGACAAAATCATCGCCACTTTTCCCGCCTTCGCGCGGCCATTGATCGAGGCGCAGTTGCCGAGCTGGATCGAAGCGCGCTGGTTTGCCAACAAGGCAGAAGCGCTGGCAGCCGGGCCGGGAACCGAGATCGGCTGGCTCGACATGGTCAAGAAGCCCGCCATGGCACAGGCGGTTGAAAGCGCCGTCGACATGAAGTGGCTCAACTCGCTCTATGCGGGTGTCGATGGCCTGCCACTGGGCCTCCTGGCCGAGCGCGGCGTTACGCTGACCAACGGCGCCGGTCTCAACTCGGTGACCATTGCCGAGTATGTGGTGATGGGCATGCTCAATATCGCCAAGGGCTATCGCGCAGTGGTGCATGCACAGCAACGTCATGAATGGCTGACCGAGGCGCCAGGCACGATGGAACTGCTTGGCAGCCGGGCGTTGCTGCTGGGCTATGGCGCGATCGGCCAATTGATCGACGCGCGGTTGAAGGCCTTCGGGGTTGAAGTCAGCGTGGTGCGCCGCACGCCCGACGCCAGCGGCCGCACGCTCGGGCCTGACCAGTGGCGCGCGCGGCTGGGCGAATTCGACTGGGTGATCCTGGCGGTGCCGGCGACACCTGAGACCGTGTGCATGATCGGTGCGGCCGAACTGGCGGCGATGAAACCGACAGCGGTGCTGCTCAACATCGCGCGCGGCAGCGTCATCGATCAGGTGGCTTTGGTTGACACGCTCAAGGCGCGCGGCATCGGCGCCGCGTTTCTCGACGTGACCGACCCCGAGCCCTTGCCGCCCGCGCATGCGCTGTGGAGCCTGGACAATGCGCATGTCACCATGCACCTGTCGGGCCGCTCGCAGTCCACCATGTTCCGGCGCGCGGCACAGCGCTTTCTGGAAAACCTGGCGCGCTATCGGGCCGGGCAGCCACTTCTACACCAGGTCGATCTGGCGCTCGGGTATTGAACGGCCGGCGGCGAACAAGGGCAGCAGGTTCGTCAACTGCGCTGCAAGCCCGGTCTGCCTGGTCTGCCTGGTCGTCGGCGCAGAGTGTCGCCGCGGTCTTCGCTGAAAAGCGGCTCGCCCTCATATCCAAGGGTAGACACGCCCCAATGCCCTGGCGTCGACCCGGCGGTCAACTCTGCTTGCATCGTTTTAACAAATAATTTAAACTTTAATTCTATTAATAACTTTATGAAAACCGATGCTCCACTTCAAGCGGCCGAGCCTGGCCCTGGCTTATCTGGATCAGTTGCGCGAGGGCGGCGAGCCGATCGCGTTGTTCTCGCCCAGGCGCACCGGCAAGACCGCGTTTCTGCGCAAGGATTTACAGCCGGCGGCCGAGGCCTCCGGCATGTTGGTGGTCTATGTGGATGTCTGGCAGGACAAACAGGACCCTGCCGATGCGATCGTGTATGCCTTGCAGGCTGCTATCGATGATCTGCATCTGCCGACGAGCCGGGTCGGGCGCGGACTGGCCACACCGGTGCGCAAGGTGGGCCTGTTGGGCGCCAGCCTGGACTTCGGTGACGATGCAACGCCGCGGCGACCGGAGAAATCAAACCTGCTGATGGATAGCCTGTTGCGCGAACTGGTGCGTACAGGCCGCAAGGAGATACTCCTGATGATCGATGAAGTGCAGCAGCTGGCACTGGTCGATTCGGGGGAAGCTCTGGTTGCCGCGCTTCGGTCCTCGCTGACCAAGCAGCAAGGCAAGGTGCATGCGGTGCTGACCGGATCCTCCCGCGACCAGCTCAACGAATTGTTTTTCCGCGCCAGGGCGCCGATGTACGAATTCGCGTCAGTCATCAAATTTCCCTTGCTCGGTTGCGAATTCATCGAGTTCGTCGCGGACCGGCACCAGCGCTTGACGGGCAAACGGCCGGATACCAAGGCGCTGCTCCGGGCTTTCGAACAGCTGGACCACCGCCCAAAGTCGCTCTACCGCCTGCTCGACGGCCTGGAAGAAAATCCACGGCAGGATATCGCCACCGCATTGAAGTTCTTCGAGGCCGAACGCGAAATCGAAATGGATTTCGCCGGCCTGTGGACGAGATTGCCGGCGCTTCAGAAGGCAGTCCTGACGCGCATTGCCAACGATGAACACGAGCTGTACTCGAACAATGCGCTTGCTAAATACCAGGCGAAATTGGGCGGGCCGGTGAACCCAGGTTCAGTCAGGCATGCGGTCAACACCTTGCGCAAGAACAATCTCCTGGCGAAAATTGGTGCCGTGTACGAGTTCGAGTCGCGGGCGTTCGCGGTCTATGTTCGCCAATTTGACGTGATGCCGCGCGACACGGTTTCGCGCACGAAAGCGAGACCGGGAAAATCGGCGCGGAAATCGATAAAGGTCGGGTAGCTCTTGGGCGTTCCCCGGCATGCCTACCGACCTCCGGTCTGACCCGGAAATTCACGTCATTTCCTCGACTCGACCTGCGGAACGTAAGTAAGGCGGCATTCCGCATCCGCTTTTTGCCTTGAGGACAAGTATGGTCACGATCAATTCCAAGGACATTATTCCCATCGCGCAAGCGCGCGCGCGCCTGAACGAACTGGCGGACGATGTCTCGCAGACCGGCCACGCAAAAATATTCACCAAGAATGGCGCAAGCTACGTGGCCCTGATCTCCGCCGATCAACTCGACGATTTTCGTCGATTCAAGGAGGCTGATCATCTCTCCCGACTCAAGGTGCTGGTCGAGGCGGCTGAAGATATCGAGGCCGGACACGTCTACGCGTGGAACGAATTCAAACCGCGTCTGGCCCGCTTGCGCAAGAAAGCCAAGTGGATTGTCGGCAGGTGAGCGCGCAGCGGCCTGCAAGCCTGGCGGGTAGGGCATTGAGTCCACTCCCGTCGATGGTCCAGTTCCGGCACATGTGTATAGGAGAACTTGTGTCGCATTTCTACCTGCGCGTGATGATTGACGCGGTTTCCGGCGTGCCTTACCGGCTTATCGCGATTCGGCCTGTCGGCGCAGCGCCTCGTCGCGCAGCAGCGCACGCTGCACCTTGCCGGTGGTGGTCATCGGAAACGCATCGACCATCACCACTTCGCGCGGCGTCTTGAAGCTGGCGATCCTGCCGGCGCAAAAGGCGCGCACGCTTTCGATTGAAACCGTGTGCCCGGCGCGCGCGATCACGCAGGCGACCGGCGCTTCGCCGAGGCGCGCATCGGGTATGCCGACCAGCTTGACCTGGGCGATGTCCGGATGGCCTTCGAGAAAGGCTTCAACCTCGGTCGGGTCGACATTCTCGCCACCGACTTTGAGCATGTCCTTGTAGCGGCCCATGTAGCGCAGGAAGCCGTCGGCGTCGATAGTCGCCATATCGCCGGTGCGAAACCAGCGTTCGGCATCGAAGGCTTGCGCGGTCTCGGCCGATTTGCCGTAGTAGGCCAGCATCACGCCATAGCCGCGCACCCATAGTTCTCCGGGCACGTTGGCTGACGTCGGGTGGCCGCTGTCCGGGTCGCGAGTCTGGTACTCATAGCCAGGCATCGGATAGCCCGACCCGCAACAGCGCTCGTCTTCAGAGGCGTCGATGAACGACAGGGCTATGCCGGTGCCGCCTTCGGAACTGCCGTAGCCGCTGAAGCTGCGACACAGATCCCGATTGACCCGGCGCGCCAGCGGTTCGACGCCTGCAGCGCCCGCCGGCACCATCCCCAGGCGCACGCTTGCGTGGTCGCGCGTACCGAAATCCGGATGTTCGAGCAGGTCGAAGTAGTGGGTGTCGAAACCGAGCAGCAAGCTCACGCGTTCGCGTTCGATCAATTCCAGCGCGGCGCCGGCATTGAAGCGCTCCATCAACACCAGCCGCGCGCCGGTCACCAGGAACAACATGCCACCCAGGTACAGCCCCATGCTGTGGAACAGCGGCAGGAACAGCAGGATTGCGTCGCGCGCGGTGATGCCCAGGCGGTTCGCACCGTCGGCCACGGTGCGCAGCATCGCGTGCGAGTGCAGCGCGCCTTTGGGTGAGCCGGTGGTACCCGAGGTATAGAGCATGAGGGCGGGCGCCCCCGAGTCGACCGCATTTGCGCGCGCCTGCAGGGTGCGGTCGTCAACTGTTTTCCCGGCACGCAGCAATTGCGCCCAGCCGATTGCACCGCCAGGCGCTGCGGCACCGCTCACGATCACGCGGCGCAGGTGCGGGAAGCGAGCGCTTTTTATATCGGTATCAGGCTGGTCGATTTCCGGCAGCAATTCGCGCAGCATCGCCAGGTAGTCGACCCCGCCGAACTGGTCGACGATGACTAGCGTGGCGGCATCCGACTGGCGCAGCACGTAGTCGAGGTCAACGCTGCGAAAACGGGTATTGACCGGCACCAGTACCGCGCCAATCCGGGCGGCGCCGTAGAAGGCGTGGAGCCATTCGAGGCTGTTGGGCATGAACAGCATCAGGTGTTCGCCGGGTTCTACGCCAAGTGCGAGCAGGCCACGGGCGACGGCAATGGTGTCATCGCGAACCTGATCGAAAGAGAATCGCTGGTCGCCAAATACCACCGCCTCGCGCGCACCAAGCGCGGCGGCAGCGTGATCGACCAATGCGCCCAGGGTGTGTGCCGGCGTCGGCCGACTCACTTTGTGTCTTCCTTGCGGTGCAGCTTTTCACGCGCGCGCGCGAAGCCGGCCTCGATGTCGCCACCCAGATGCGCACGCATCGCCGCTTCGGTCTCAAGCCTGGCAGCGGACTGGAAATCGAGGTCGAGGCCGCCCAGGATCGCGCTACGGGTCAGCGCCAGTTCGGCGCCGAAATTCTCCGCGATCGCGCGCGCGATCGCCGCGGTTTCACGCACCAGGGCATCGGCCGGAACCAGGCGGTTGATCAGGCCGATCTCAAGCGCGCGCTCGGCCGCGAAGCTGTTGCCGAGGTAGAGGAGTTCGAACGCGCGGCCCAGGCCGATGATGCGGGTGAGCATGTAGATGCCGCCCAGGCTCGCGGTGGTGCCGAACTTCACTTCCGGCAATCCGAATTTGGTACCGGCTGCCGCGATCCGCAGATCGCACAGCGCGGCCAGCACGCAGCCACCGCCGATCGCCGCCCCGTGGATTTGTGCGATCAGCGGCTTTTCAAGCTGCCGCACCGCGCGCGCGATGGATTGCTCGATCGCCAGACGGGTGGCGCGGTACTCGTCCTGGTCACGCCGGCGCGGCATGTCGTTGACGTCGCCGCCGGCGCAGAACACGCGACCGGCGCCGCGCACCACCACCACCCTCGCCTCGGGGTCGGCGTGGGCCCGGTCGAGCGCATCGGCAATACCGGCCAGCAGACGGTCATCCATTGCATTCATCACATCCGGGCGATTGAGCGTGACATAGCCGATCACGCCATCGCGTTCGTAGAGGACGGCATCATCCATCTTCAGCCCACTCCCAGATAGGCGTTGCGCACATGTTCGCTGGCGGCCACTTCGGCGGTCGGGCCGGCGGCCACCACCCGGCCCTGCTCCATCACATACACAAACGAGGCGAGCCTGAAGGCCAGGCGCGCGTTTTGCTCGACCAGCAGAACCGTGACGCCGCGCGCGGCGATCGCCGTCAGCTGCCGGTATACCTCCTGCACCACCACCGGTGCCAGGCCTTGCGATACCTCGTCGGCCATCACCAGGGTCGGTGCCGCCATCAGCGCACGGCCGATCGCCAGCATCTGCTGTTCGCCGCCCGACATGCTGCCGGCGCGCTGGACGATGCGTTCGCGCAGGCGCGGAAAGGCGGCGAACACCTGCTGCATGGTGTCAGCAGCATCGCGGTCGCCGCCACGCAGATAGGCGCCCAGACGCAGGTTCTCCTCAACGGTCATCTTGGCGAAAATGCGCCGCCCCTCCGGCACGTGGGCGATGCCGAGGGCGGCGATCTCGCGTGAATTGCGGCCATCGATGCGCGTGCCGTTGAAGCTGAGGGTCCCCGCGACCAGCGGTACCAGTGCCGAAATGGCTTTGAGCAGGGAAGACTTTCCGGCGCCGTTGGGCCCGACAATCGCGGTAATCGCGCCGCGCGCCACATCAAGGGTGACGCCGTTGACCGCACGCGCCTGCCCGTACCGGACTTCGACATCGCGTACCGCCAAGAGGGTGTCGGCCATCAATCCATCTCCGCCACGCCAAGGTAGGCGTCGACCACCGCGGGGTCATGCACCAGGCCATCGGCGCGGCCGTCGTAGATCTTGCGACCGAATTGCAGCACCACCGCGCGATCGCAATAGCGTCCGACGATGCGCATGTTGTGCTCGACCAGCACCACCGTGCAATGCTGGCGGATCTCGCCGGCGACCAGATCCATCATGCGCGTCGCCTCCTCATGCGACAGGCCGGCGGCCGGTTCATCGAGCAGCAACAGCTTCGGCCCGGTGGCCAGCGCGATGGCCACCGTGAGCAGCTTGGCGATGCCCAATGGCAACTGGCTCGCAAGCTCGGACTTGTGCGTGGCAATGCCCAACATGGCAAGCACCGCCTCGGCGCGCTCGGCCACCCGACGCTGGTCGTCGCGGTAGCTGGCAAGATTCAGCAGGCCACCGAGCAAGGCCTGGGTGGTATGCCGGTGCAAGCCCTGCACGACGTTCTCCAGCACCGTCATCTCGGGAAACAGGTTTACCAGCTGAAAGGTGCGTGCCACGCCCAGGCGCGCGAGCGCGTGGCTGGACTTCGCGGTGACATCGTTGCCGTCCAGCAGAATATGCCCTGCGCTGGGCGCATATACCCCGGCAATGGTGTTGAAAAGCGTCGACTTGCCCGCGCCGTTCGGGCCCACCAGTGCCAACAACTCGCCGGCGCCGACATCGAAGGAAACCTCCGTGAGCGCGGCCAGGCCGCCGAAGTGCTTGCTCACGCCCTGGACTTCGAGGACCTTGTTCACGGCGCTACCGCCCGGTCGGCAGGCCCGCTCTTGCGCAAGCCGCGCAGTCGCCGCGGCAGGTCCACCAAGCCGCCCGGCAGCAACATGATCACCAGCATCAGGATCACCGCATACACCAGGGTCTTCCAGTAGCCGACCGAGAACAGTTGCTCGCCCAGCGCGGTGAGCAGCGCCGCACCCAGGATCGGGCCCCAGAAGTTGGTCAGCCCGCCAACCATTGCATAGATCAGGAGGTCGGTCGAAGTCAAAAAGGTGAACACCTGCGGATTGACAAACAGCAGGTACTGCGCATGCACCGCGCCCATCGCGCCGGCCACCGTGCACGACGCCACGAAGGCAGCGGTCTTGTAGCGCGCCGCCGGAATGCCCACGCTCTCGGCGAGGCGCTCGCTGTCGGCGGTCTTGAGCGTCAGCAGGGTGGCGCCGAAGCGCGTGTATTGCAGGCGGTAGAGGAAACCGACACCCAGCACCGCAACTGCCAGCACCAGCCAGTAAAAGGCGAAATGGGTCGCCAGCGGCACGCCGAAAAACACCGGCCGCGGCACACCGGGAATGCCGGCCGGGCCGCCGAACCAGTCGAAGGCGCGGAAAAACGCGGTGACGATTTCGCCGAAGGCGAATACCGCCAGCGAGAAATAGATGCCGCGCAGGCGCAGGGTCAGCGCGCCCAGCCCCCAGGCGAACAGTCCGGCGACCAGCGCGCCGGCCGGAATGCCAAGCCATGGAGATACGCCCAGACGTACCGACAGGATCACGCAGGTATAGGCGCCGAGCGCGATGAAACCGGCATGGCCGAGCGACAGGTAGCCCATGCGCATCACCGCATACAGTGAAACGGTATAGGTGACGGCGAACAGGACCACGATCGCCACGTGCAGCGCATACGCGGTGCCAACGAAGGGCAAGGCAAGCAAAGCGACCAGCAGCAGCGGAATCGGCAACTGCTTCATTTTGTGGCGATCATGCCCGGCCCAGGAGTCCCTGCGGGCGCAGGATCAGCACCGCGATCATCGCCACGAATACCAGCACATGGGCGGCCTCGGCGCCGAGGGTCAGCGCGCCGATCGACTGCAGCATGCCGATCAGCATGCCTGCCAGCACGGTGCCGGTGATGCTGCCCAGGCCGCCGATGATGATGATGATGAAGGACATCAGGATCGCTTCCAGCCCCATGCCCGGATTGAGCGAATAGATCGGCGCGATGAACGCCCCGCCGAGTGCTGCCAGCACGAATCCGATCGCCACCGCGATCGCCGCCACCCGGTCGGAATTCACGCCCAGCATGCGCGCGGTCTCTTCGTCCTCCTCGATGGCGCGCATCGCCAGGCCGATGCGGGTGCGATACACCACCCAGTAGAGGCCGGCCACCAGCACCAGCGCCACGCCGGCCGCGGCCAGGCGCTCGATCGGCAGGCGCACCCCGGCCAGCATCAGCACGCCAGGCAGCACCGACGGCACGTTTTTCTCCTGCGCGCCGAAGGCGATCCATGACAAGGACTGGATGATCAGCGAGATGCCGACGCTGGCCACCAGCAGTTGCATCCACTGCCCGCGCAGGTTGCGGAAAACGCCGCGCTCGACCGCGAGGCCGGCCAGAGCCGCCGCCGCGACAATCGCCACAAAAGCCAGTCCGAGCGGCCATTGCAGCGCCACGAACAGCACATACACCAGCATCGCGCCCAGCATGTAGATCTCGCCATGCGCGAAGTTGACGATATGCAGGATGCCGTAGATCAGCGTCAGGCCGAGCGCGGTAAGAATGTACAGCGCGCCGTTGACCAGGCCGATGGCGATGCCTTGCGCGAGGAGCGCGAGCGTCATCGGGGCACGAAATGCAGGGTCAGCGGCGCGTCACGCAAGGCGCGCCGCACGCAAGGGCGCAGTCTCACTCCAGTGTGCCCATTCTCACTTCGAGAGGTTCCCACTTGCCGTCCTTGATGATCGATGCCGGCAACGGGGTCTGAATCTGCCGTCTCGCGCCGTGGGTTTTTTCGCCGCCCCAGGTGGCCGGGCCGTAGGGATGAAACTGGAATGTCGAGCCGGCCAGCTGTTCGGCCACCCGCTTGCTGTCGAAGGTGCCGGCCTTGACCACCGCCTCGACCACCCAGCGGGTGGCGGCATAGGCTTCCCACACCGTGCCCAGGGTCGCCTCCTTGTATTTCTTCTCGTGACGATCGGCGATTTCCTGGTACAGCTTCGAAGGCGGGCTCGACCAGATACGGTAAGCCACGATGTTGTCGGCGCCCTTGCCGGCGATGCTCACCAGGGCCTTGGCTTCGAGCACCGCCGTTGAGCTGATGAAATGGCCCTTGTAGCCGAGTTCGCGCGCCTGCTTGGCGATCAGCCCGACGGTGCCGGTGGGCGAGGCGTTGGTGTCGATCACGTCGGGGTTCTTCGCCAGCAGGCGCAACAGCGCGGCCTGGAAATCCTTGGCGTTGATCTCGACTAATTCCTCGGCGACGAACTCGACGCCCTGGCCCTTGAGACGATTGGCAACGTCCTTCAGGGTACGCACATCGGAGCGCCCGAGGTCGTTGTTCGGCCCCATGAAGGCGACCCGCTTGATGCCCAGCTTTTTGTAGATTTCCGGGGTGAAGGTGTAGTAGAGCTGGTCGGAAGACGCCATGAAACGAAACACGGTCGGGTTCTCGGCATTGGTGATCTCCTTGCCAGCCGCACCCATGAAAATGTCGAAAAAGCCGGTTTGCCGGATGATCGGCAGCACCGCGCCATGCACCGCTGCACCCAGGATGAAGCCGTACTTGACGTTGTCGTTCAACACCGCCCGGTTGAGCGCCGCCACCGTCTTGCCGGGGTCGAGCCCGGTGTCGTAGGGCGTGAGTTCGAGCTTGTACTGCTTGCCGGCAACGGTGAAAGTGCCGACGTCTTCGGCAGCCAGTTCAATGCCGCGATTGATGCCGATGCCGAACGCCGCCGCTGGGCCTGACAAGGGCGACAGGTTGCCGATCTTGAAGGCTTCCTGGGCCGGCGCGGGGAGCGCGGTCAGGGCGGCCGCCGCCAGCGTGAATGCAGCAATCAGTGAGCGATGCATCAGAACCTCCAGTTGACGTTGAAACAGCACGTTGAAATGACACCTTGAAACAGCACTTCGTATCGCGTTGGCAGCAGTGGCATTGAAGACGAACGGGCAGTGTAGGGGGGCGTTGAAAACGGTGTCAAGCAGCGACCTCAGAGCGTGAGAAGAAATCGTAGCGAGCGGGTCAAGCCCGCATCGAGAAGCGCAGCCGTACTCTCGTACGGCGAGCATCGCAGGTGCGGGATTGGCCCGCGCAGTAGATTTATTCTCATGCTCTCAGGCCAGGCGGAAGTCCAGAAACGCGTCAGTCTTCACATACAGCAGTGCCCCGTCGACACTGGTCATTGGCGCCTCGACCACGCCCGCCGGGCGGTGCATGAAAAAGCCGCGCCGCAGTTCGGTACTCCCGAGCTGCGCCGCGCCGGCCAGCACGTAGGCCTGCAGCCACGCGCTATGCGCGCCGGCTCCGGCCTGTTGATAGCCGGGGTCCAGGCGCAGCAGCAGGGTTTGCTGCCCGGTGACAGGATTCCTGCTCAACACGCGCACCGCCATGTGCTCCAGGTCGAAGCCGGCGAGTGGCCCTTCGCCGCGTGCGAACACCGGGCCGGGCTGCCACACCAGGAGCCGGGTCTGCATCTGGCGCACCCGGCCGCGGGTGCCGAGCGCGCGTTCATCACCGGCAGGGATCAGCATGTTTGCGCCGGCATCGCCTGCCGCACATACGTGGCGGCTGACCGGTCCGCTCTCGTTCGAACGACCCTCGAAACCAAGCACGATCTCGACGCCTTGCGGGCTGGCGGCGTGATGGATCCAGCCCGGCGGGCGCCAGAAGTAATCATCCGCGGTGAATACGCCTTCGCCGTCGAGTTCGGCGCCGCCGGCCAGGAAGAACGCCTCTTCGACCGAATCGTGGCAGCAATGCGTCAAGTCGCGGTAGCCCGGTTCGAGCCGCACCAGGTCAAGCCGGCGCGTGGTTTCGCGATCGAGATAGAGGTTCTTCTGCCAGTACTTGGCGAAGTTCTGTTCAACCTGTTCGGCCGGGCCCAGGTTGTCGCGAAAGGCCGGCGCCAGGGTCTTCAGATAGTCGAGCCCGCTTTCCCACGGCAGGGCGTTGCTGTCGACGATGCTGATGGCGCTGATGGTGCTCATGGCGGCTCCTCTAAATCATCAGGTACTTCTCGCGCAGTTCCGGCTGCGCGGCCAGTTCCGCCGGCGTGCCCTGATAGCGGATCTCGCCTTTCTCGATGATGTACACCCGATCGGCAAGTTCGGTGGCGAAGCGCAGGTTCTGCTCGCTGATCAGCACCGTCTGGCCGGCAGCCTTGAGCGCCTTCAGGCGCTTCAACAGCGCATCGACCACCAGCGGCGCCAGCCCTTCGGAGGGTTCGTCCAGCAAAATCATGTCGGGATTGCCCATCAGGGTGCGCGCGATCGCCACCATCCGCTGCTGGCCACCCGACAGCGCGCCGGCGCGGCGCTCGAGAAACGACTGCACGTCGGGGAACAGTTCAAGCACCTGCGGCAGTGCCCAGCGGGTCGCGCCGCTGCGGGCGGGCAGTCGTGCCGCTTCGAAATTCTCGGCCACGGTGAGCCCGCTGAACAGGCGGCAGTCCTCGGCCACGAATCCCAGACCCGCGCGACAAATCTGGAACGGCTCGGCGCGACTGATCTCGGCATCCTTGAAGCGGATGCTGCCGCGCAAGGCCGGCACCAGGCCCATGATCGACGACAGGGTGGTGGTCTTGCCGGCGCCGTTGCGGCCCAAGAGCGCCACCACCTCGCCGGCGTTCACCTCGAGCGAGATGCCGAACAGCACCTGGCTGGCGCCATAGGCGGTTTCCAGCCCGCGAACTTCGAGCAGCGGCATGCGCGGGGCGCGTCAGCCGTTGCCGCGCGCCTTCAAAAGCTCCATGCAGGGCCGGGCGTAGTTCTCGGTCGGGTAGGTCTTGATGTCGGTCATGCCGATGCCGTCCGGAAAAGCGGCGTCGCGCTTGACCGTGCCGACATAGAAATTGTAGAGCGCCATGTTGTCACAGGAGCGCACCTTGGTCGGACCGGTCGGGCCTTCGAAACTCACCGTGCCCAGCGCCTGGATCACCTTTTCGACGTCGTCGGCAGTGCCTGCCTTCTTGATACCCTCAACTAGCATGCGGCCGGCGACGTAGCCCACCGGCGTCGGCCCCGTGGCGTAGGTCTTCATGCGCTTTTCAACTTCGGCGGCGAACGGCTTGGCGCGCGGCTCCTTCAAGGCATAGAACGGAAACCACACCGTGCTGACGGTGTTGGCCGGCAGCGAGTCCTTGAGCGCACCCATCTTCACCAGGTCGATGCCGTGGGTGAAGAACTGGGTCTTGCCGGCGAACAGCCCGAAGTCGCGCGCCGCCTTGAGGAAGTTCACCAGGTCGGCGCCGAAACCGCCGTTGATGATCATGTCCACCGGTTGCGCCTGCAGCGCGGTCACGTGGGCCGAAAAATCGGTGGCGCCGAGCTTGGACCATTCCTGCCGCACCACCACCACATCGGGCCGCGCGACCTTGAGCGCACTCACGAAATCCTGTGTGAACTGCTGGCCGTATTCATAGTCGGGCGCGATGGTGGCGACCCGCTTGATTTCGGGGCGGCCCTTGATGTACTCGGCGATGACCTTGCCGATTTCGACCGTCGACAGGTTGGCGCGCGCCACATAAGGGTGGCCGGCCTCGCCGGTCAGGCGCTTGGTGGTGGCGAAACCGCCCATCACCAGTACCTTGTGCTCTTTCCCGAGATTGCCCACCGCGATCGCCGCGCCGCTGTGAATGCCGACGGTGACAAACTTGATCTTCTCCTCCAGGATCATGCGCCGACCCTCGGTCACCGCCTTTTCCACCTGGGTGCCCATGTCGGCGGTGACCAGCTGGAATGGCCGGCCCTTGAAGCCGCCGGCGGCGTTGGCTTCATCAAGCGCGATCTGGAAGCCGGTGCGGATCGAATCGGCGATGAAGGCGAAGCCGCCGCTGTAGATGTCGATCAGCCCCAGCTTGATCGGCTCGCCGCGCGCCGGGGTTTGCGCCAGCACCGGGGGCGCGAGGACGGAAAGCGCCGCGGCGCCAATCGAGATCAATGCGTTGCGGACAAGTGTGTACATGGCGGACCCTGGGTTGAAAGTGGACTGGCGGCGCGGCGAACCGGCGTCGGGCGGGGTGAACAGGCGGCAGAGGAATTGTCCGGACAAATGCTTCCCTTTGTCAAGCCTGATCTGGCATACTTGAAACCGCTCCTTCACCCGTCTCCATGTACAGCCTAGTCGACTCCCTGGCCCAGCAATTCGCCTGGCTGCAGAATCCGTTGGTCGTCGCGCGCCAGGCGCTGGCCGGGGTGTCCAACGGCATGCTGCTGTTCCTGATCGCGGCAGGCCTGTCGCTGATCTTCGGCGTGCTGCGCATCATCAATTTCGCCCATGGCGCCCTGTTCATGCTCGGCGCCTTCATCGCCGTCAGCCTGTCAGGCTGGTTGCCTGAAAGCGCGGCCAGTTTTGTCGCGGTACTGATTGGGGCCAGCGCCGGCCTGGCCGTCATCGGCGCGGCGATCGAGAGCGGCTTGTTGCGGCGCATCTATCGTGCGCCGCACGAGTTTCAATTGCTGCTGACCTTCGCGCTGGTATTCATCCTGGGTGATGCGGTCAAGCTGATCTGGGGCAACCAGGACCACTCGGTGGCGACGCCACCGCTCCTGGTCGGCAGCACGCAGGCGCTGGGGGTGACCTTTCCGACCTACCGCCTGTTCCTCATCGCAGCCGGCATCGCGGTCGCGCTCGGCCTGTGGTGGCTGCTGCACAAGACCCGCTGGGGCATCTTCGTGCGCGCCGCCACCATGGACCGCGCCATGCTCGGCGCTTTGGGCGTCAACACCCGTGTGCTGTTCACCACCGTGTTCGCACTGGGCGCGGCACTGGCCGGTCTGGGCGGCGCTTTGGCCGCGCCGGTGGTCTCGATCGGGCCGGGCCTGCATGTGCAGGTGATCATCGATGCATTCGTGGTGGTGGTGATCGGCGGCATGGGCAGCGTGATGGGCGCGTTCGTGGCCTCGCTCCTGGTAGGTCTGGTCAATGCATTCGGTATCCTGGCCTTTCCCGGGCTCTCGGTGGTGCTGACCTTCGCCTTGATGGCGGTGGTGCTGATCGTGCGGCCGTGGGGCCTGTTCGGGAATCCGGAATGAGCCGCGTGGCGGTCATCCTGCTCGCCGGCGCGCTGGCGCTGGCGGCATTGCCTTTTGTGATTTCGGACTTCTGGATTTTCATCGCCATCGAGGTGCTGGCCTTCGCCCTTTATGCGGTGAGCTTCAATGTGCTGCTGGGATATGGCGGCATGCTGTCGTTCGGCCATGCGGCGTTTTTCGGCATCGGCGCCTACGCCGCGGCCTTGCTGGTGAAGAAGGCCGGTCTCGCGCCGGGCCTGGCGTTCGCACTTTTTCCGCTCGCCGCGATGGCGGCGGCCGCACTTGCCGCTGCCATCATCGGCTTTTTCTCGGTGCGCCGTTCCGGCATCTACTTCGGCATGCTGACCTTCGCGTTCCAGATGCTGCTCTACACAATCGCGCTCAAAGCCACCGGCCTGACCGGCGGCGACGACGGCATCACCGGATTGAAACCGCCCGGCGCGTTTGCCCGGCCCGCGGTCTACTACTACTTCGCGCTCGCCATCACCGTGCCGGCGCTGTATGCACTGTATCGCCTGGTCAGTTCCCCGTTCGGCTACATCCTGCGCGCCTTGCGCTCCAACCCGCGGCGGGTTCAATACATCGGTGTCAATGTTCGCTCGCACCAGCTGGCGGCATTCGTCATCAGCGGTGCCTTCGCGGGCCTGGCCGGCGCGCTGTTCGCGATGTCCAGCGGCAACGTGTTTCCCGGCTGGCTCAACTGGACCGCGAGTGCCACGCCGATCGTGATGGCGGTGCTGGGCGGGGTGAGCACCTTTCTCGGCCCGGCGCTGGGCGCGGCGGTGTATGTGGTACTCGAGGTGATGATCAGCGGCCGCACCGAGTATTGGCCGCTGGCGATGGGCGTGATCATTCTTGCGTTGGTGTTGTTGATGCCGGCCGGCCTGACCGGACTGGCACGGGCGCGGCGGCAATGATGGCCAACTCTGGCGAGCCGATCCTCAAGGTGACCGCGCTGGCCAAACGCTTCGGCGGGCTGCAGGCGTTAGGTGGTGTCGAACTGTCGGTGGCGGCGGGCGAGTTTCGCGCCATCATCGGTCCCAATGGCGCAGGCAAGAGCACTTTCTTCAACGTCATCACCGGCTTGTTGCGGCCCGATTCCGGACGGGTCATTTTCGAAGGGCGCGATGTGGCCGGCAGCGCGCCGCATCTGCTGGTGCGCCAGGGCATGGGGCGCACCTTCCAGATCACCAGCGTGTTTCCCGATTTGAACGTACAGGAAAACCTGCAGGTGGCGCTCTTCGCGCACGCGCGGCGCAACTGGAGCATCTGGCCCCACGCCAGGCAGTTGCTGACCACTCGGGCGCAGGAACTGCTGCATCTGGTGGGTCTGACCGGCGACCCGGGATTGAGCGCTGGGGCCCTTGCGCATGGCGACCAGAAACGCCTGGAGCTTGCCATCGCGCTGGCCGGCGAACCGCGTATGTTGCTGCTTGACGAGCCGACTGCCGGCATGGCGGCACAGGAGCGCATCGAGTCGATCAGCCTGGTGCATCGGGTGGCCTCGAAGCTGGGCGTGGCCTGCGTGTTCACCGAGCACGACATGGCGGTGGTGTTCGCCGTTGCTGACCGCATCAGCGTGCTGCATCAGGGCCGGGTGCTGGCCGAAGGCTCGCCGGCCGAAGTGCGTGCGAGCCCGCTGGTGCAGCAGGTCTATCTGGGTGAATCGATTGCCGGTGAAGGAGTCGCAGCATGAATTTCGACCGCATTGAAGAGCATGAAATGTTGCGCGACAGCGTGCGCAGCTTTTTCGAGCGCGAACTGCCGGAGAAGAAGATTCGGGAGATGGACCGTGCGCGCAGGATTCCGCGCGAATTGTGGAAGCGCTTCGCCGAGCTCGGCTGGATGGGGCTTTCGGTGCCGGTCGAGTTCGGCGGCAGCGGGGGCGACGTGATGACCGGCGCGGTGTTCTGCGAAGAGCTGGCGCGGCGCTTCCCGTCGCTTGCCACCGACTGGCTGCTGGTATCGATGACCGCGCGCATCCTGCGCGAATCGGGCACACCCAAGCAGCAGGCCGAATATCTGCCGCGCGTGGCGACCGGTGACTTCCTGATGGGTTTCGGCATGAGCGAGCCGGGGGGCGGCACCGACGTGCTGGCCCTCAAGACGCGCGCGAATCTCGAAGGCGGCGAATGGGTGGTGCGGGGCCAAAAGCTCTACACCTCGTTCGCCGACGATGCCGACGCCATTCTCGTGCTCTGCCGCACCGAGCCGGAGGACGGCGC
>JANPGJ010000171.1:0-3358 GCA_031423955.1 Burkholderiales bacterium | reverse complement strand
GTGGCGCACGCGCACCTGGCCCGGGCCGGGGTCGCCGACCTCGACCTGCTCCATGCGCAGGACCTCGGTGCCGCCGATGCGGTCAAAACGGATTGCTCGCGCCATTTGTCATTTCCCTCTTGCCATATGCGTTGAATGCCGTGATTGAAACCAGGCTGTCCGCGGTCGTCATCCGCTTCAGCCGCGGTCCAGAAATGGGCGCTCGCCCACCGTGGTGACGCGCCAACCCGACCGCGTCGCCGGAAAATAGTCCCAGCAGGCGGCATGCTGGACGCAGCGGTTGTCCCACATTGTCAGCGTGTGCGCCTGCCAGTGCACACGGCACTGGAAGTCGATGCCGAAGCCGATGTGATCGAACAGCATCTGCAACAGTGCCTTGCTCTCCTGCTGGCGTATCCCCTTGATGCGCTCGGTGAAGCCCGAGTTCACGTACAGGAGCTTGCGATTGGTGATCGGATGAGTGCGGACAACGGGGTGGATGTTGACCGGATACTCGACCTTCGCCGTGCTCTTGTACAAGCCGCGAAACGGCAGGTCGCCGGCGTGGATCGCCTCGCGGTCCATCAGGAATGCGCGGACCGGCGCGGAAAGCTCGTCCAGTGCCGCATACATCGACGCGAAGGCGGTGTCGCCGCCCACCGGCGGCACCACCTCCAGGCGCAACATCGAGATCGCCGGCGGCTCGAGGTCACAGGACACATCGGTGTGCCAACCCTCGCCGGCCACATGCCGGGTGTTGCCGTCGGCGTGAATGCGTAGCGCCTCGGGATGGTTGACGTCGGCGTAGGCAGGATGCACGTGCAGCTTGCCAAAGCGGCGCCCCATCGCGATCTGCTGTTCCAGCGTCATGCGCTGGTCACGGAAGACGAGCGCGCCGCGCTCGGCCAGGAGGCGGGTGATCGACACCACGTCGGCGTCGGTGATGTCGAGCAGCGAAATGCCACGCAGCTCGGTACCGACATGACGGCTCAGGTCCGCGCGTTCGGCGGTTTGGAAGATGTTCGGGGTCTCTAGGGTTGCGGTGTCGGACACGTTCGCTCCTGGTGGGTTGGGTCGGGTGGGTCGATGCGGATGCCGCCAGGGGCGGCGCTCAGAAGGGCTGGTCGCCGACGATGCCGGCGCGCTCCATCCTGCGCGGCTCGGGCCAATAGTCGTGAACGGCGTAGTGCTGGGTGCAGCGGTTGTCCCAGATCGCCACGCTGTTCGGCTTCCAGCGAAACCGTACCTGGTACTCGGGGACGCTGGCCTGGCTCTGCAGAAAGGTCAGCAGCAGGCTGGCGCCCGGGTTCTTGTCCAGCCCGAAGCGCACGTTTTCGGGCGTGTGGTAGTTGCAGAAATGGGTGGTGAAACTGCCCACGTAGAGGATCTTGTTGCCGGTCTCAGGGTGGGTGCGCACGACCGGATGCTCGACCATCGGATGATCCGCCGCCAGCTTGGCGCGAGCTGCCGGCGCCATCACCGCGCCGAACGAATGCTCGATGCTGTGCTTGGCGCGCAGGCCGTCGATCTTGCGCTTGACCTCCTCGGGCAACTGGGCATAGGCGGCCTCCATGTTGACCCAGATGGTGTCGCCCCCGACCTCGGGGCACTCGATGCAGCGCAGCACCGCGCCCATCGGCGGGCAGGGCCGCCAGGCGGCGTCGGTGTGGTAGTTGTTCTCGTAGTTCTCCTTCGCGTCGCTGCGATCGATCACCACCAGGCCCGGAAAGTCCGGATGACTGCCCGCGACCGGATGGTCCTCGAGTTCGCCGAACCGCCGCGCGAAGGCCACGTGCTCGGCGCGGGTAATGTCCTGGTCGCGCAGGAACAGCACCTTGTGGCGCAGCAGCAACGCCCTGATCTCCTGGAACAGGCCGTCGTCGCGCACCGCGTCACGCAGGTGCACGCCGCTCAGCTCGGCGCCAATGTTGCGGGTCATCGGTTCGGCTTTCATGCATACGCTCCCGGCGCTTTCGGCGACCTGAATTTATTTATGTCGACAATAATGTTATTCTGCGACTATTATTCGTCCTTGGCAAGTACCAAATTGCGTCCGGCCGCAAAAATGCACCCGAATACCACTTGAGGAGACCGCCTTGTCCAAGCCCATCCATCAACGCATCGGCACCGCGCTGTTGCTGCTGTTCGCCGTGGCGCAACCCTGCACCGGCCTGGCCCAGAGTGGCGAAGCGTGGCCAAGCCGCGCCATCACCATGGTCGTTCCGGCCGCCGCCGGCGCCGGCACCGACCTGCTGGCGCGCGAACTGGCCAGCCGCCTGGCCGTGGCGCTCAGGCAGGGCGTCATAGTCGACAACAAGCCGGGCGCCAGCGGCATCCCGGCCACCACCGCGGTGGCGCGCGCCGCACCCGATGGCTACACGCTTCTCTATACCAACGGCTCGTTCGCCGTGATGGCGCCGGCGCTGCTCAAGAGCGTGCCCTACGACGTCACCAGGGACATCACGCCGATCGCACAGACCGCTGTCGGCGGCGTGCTGCTGCTGGTGAACAAGGACTTCCCGGCCAGGAACCTGAAGGAACTGGTCGACTACGCCCGCGCCAACCCGAACCTGACCTATGGAACCTGGGGCGTGGGTTCGTCGGGGCACCTGATCATGGAATGGCTGAAGAAGCAGGCTGGCGTCCAGATGACGCACGTGCCCTACCGCCAGACCTCGCAGTTGCTCACCGAACTGACCTCCGGTGTGCTCAAGGTCGGCTGGGCCGATCCGAGTTCGCCGGTGCCCTTCCTCGAGTCCGGCAGGATCCGCGGCATCGCCATCAGCGGCAACGTGCGCGTGCCGCGCACGCCGGACATCGCCACCATGGGTGAACAGGGCTATCCGTTCGATGCGGTCGGCTGGTTCGGGCTGTTCGCACCCCAGGGCACGCCGGCTGCCATCATCGAGCAGTTGTCGGCGGAAGTCAGCAAGATCCAGCGCCTGCCCGAGATCGCCGCCCGCATGGCCGCGATGAACTTTGAGCCGCCGCCTGTCAAGTCTGCCGCACAGTTCAAGTCGATCGTCGCCAACGACCTGCAGATGTGGCGCAAAATCGTGCAGGATGCCGGCATCGCCCCGGATTGACGCGCATGCGATCCAATCGTCCCTCTTGCGAGCGCCGCGTCGTGCTCAACGCTATCGCGGCGGCAGCGCTTCTGATCCTGGCTGACGCCACCCCGGCGCAAGTCGATGCATGGCCCGGCAGGCCGATCCGCATGATCGTGCCGTCCGCGCCGGGCTCCGGCTCCGACGTGTTGATCCGCGCGATTTCCGAGAAATTGTCGATCGTGCTCAGGCAACCGATCGTGATTGACAACCGTCCCGGCGCCAGCGGCATGATCGGCACCAGCGCAGTGGCCAAGGCTGCTGCCGACGGC
>JANPGJ010000170.1:0-3014 GCA_031423955.1 Burkholderiales bacterium | reverse complement strand
CAGCTACATCCTCAACAGTGACACGCCTGCGGCAAGCGACACGCTGACGCTGACCGCCAGCGACCTTGGCAACACCGGCACCGGTGGCACCCTGACGGCAAACGACACCGCGACCATCAACATCACTGCAGTCAACGACGCGCCGACCGCGACCATCACGCCACTGACGTATGCCGCCACAGAGCAGGCTTCCCTGACCCTGCACGGAACGGGTCTGAGCATTGCCGACGTTGATGCAGGCGGTGCCACCGTGCAGGCCACCCTGGGTGTGGTGAGCGGCACCTTGAACGTGGCTGCCGGCACCACCGGCGTGACTGTCAGCAACTCCGGCACCGCTACCGTGACGCTGATCGGCACGATCGCCCAGATCAACAATTTGCTGGCCGGCAGCCTGGGCGGGACTGTCAGCTACATCCTCAACAGCGACACACCTGCGGCCACCGATACCCTGACGCTGACCGCCAGCGACCTTGGCAATACCGGCACCGGTGGCACCCTGACGGCGAATGACACTGCCACCATCAACATCACCGCAGTCAACGACGCGCCGACCGCGACCATCACCCCGCTGACGTATGCGGCCACCGAACAGACTTCGCTCACCCTGCATGGCACCGGCCTCGCCATCGCCGATGTGGATGCAGGCAGTGCAACCGTGCAGGCCACCTTGGACGTGGTGAGCGGCACCTTGAGCGTTGCGGCGGGCACCACCGGTGTGACTGTCAGCAACTCCGGCACCGCTACCGTGACGCTCAGCGGCACGATCGCCCAGATCAACAATCTGCTGGCCGGCAGCCTGGGCGGGACTGTCAGCTATATCCTCAACAGTGACACGCCTGCGGCCACCGACACCCTGACGCTGACCGCCAGCGACCTTGGCAACACCGGCACCGGTGGCACGCTCACCGGCAACGACACCGCAACCATCAACATCACCGCGGTCAACGACGCACCGACGGCGACCATCACGCCACTGACGTATGCCGCCACAGAGCAGACTTCCCTGACACTGCACGGAACGGGTCTGAGCATCGCCGACGTCGATGCCGGCGGCACGACGGTGCAAGCGACCCTGGGCGTGGTGAGCGGCACCTTGAACGTAGCCGCCGGCACGACTGGCGTGACTGTCAGCAACTCCGGCACCGCTACCGTGACGCTCAGCGGCACGATCGCCCAGATCAACAACCTGCTGGCTGGCAGTTTGAGCGGCACCGTCACCTACATCATCAACAGCGACGCACCCGCGGCCACGGACACTTTGACCCTCACCGCCAGCGACCTCGGCAACACCGGCACCGGCGGCACACTCACCGGCAACGACACCGCAACCATCAACATCACCGCTGTCAACGACGCGCCGACGGCGACCATCACCCCACTGACCTACAGCGCCACCGAGCAGACTTCGCTCATCCTGCATGGCACGGGCCTCGCCATCGCCGATGTCGATGCCGGCAGCGCGAGCGTGCAGGCGACCTTGTCGGTGGTATCCGGTACGCTGAACGCGGCCGCAGGCACCAGCGGCGTGAGTGTTGCCGGGTCGGGTACCGCATCGGTCACGCTGACCGGCACGCTGACGCAGATCAACAATCTGCTGGCCGGCAGCCTTGGCGCCACTTTGGCGTACTTCAACAACTCCGACAACCCGGTGGCCGACACCCTGACCCTGCTGGTCGACGACCAGGGCAATACCGGCGGCGGCGCGCTCACCGGCAGCGACAGCGCGGCCATCAACATCGCCGCGGTCAACGACACGCCGACTGGCGCCGACAAGTCCATCACCATCAACGAGGACGCCACCTACACCTTCACCGCAGCCGATTTCGGCTTCAGCGACCTCGATACCGGCGACACCTTGAGCGGGGTGCGCATCGATACGCTGCCGGGCGCGGGTTCGCTGACGCTCTCTGGCGTGGCTATCACCGCTGCACAGGTGGTGAGCACGGCGAACATCGGCAACCTGGTGTTCACGCCGACAGCCGATGAAAACGGCGCGGGCTACGCCAGCTTCACCTTCAGCGTGCGCGACCAGGGCCCGGCCTTTGACGCTGTACCGAATACCATCACGTTCAACGTCACAGCGGTCAACGATGCGCCGGTATTGACACCGGCCGCGCCAGTACTGGCAACGATCACCGAAGATCAGACCGCCAATGCCGGGCAAACCGTCGCTTCGATCATCGCCACCTCAGTCGCCGATGCCGACGCAGGCGCGATCCAGGGCATCGCGGTCACCGCCCTGACCAGCGGCAATGGGTCGTGGGAATACTCGACCAACAGCGGCACTTCGTGGGCCGGTGTCGGGGTGGTGAGCGATTCCACCGCACTCTTGTTGCGCTCGACCGACCTTCTGCGCTTCGTGCCCAACAGCCAGAACGCGACCACCGGCGACATCACCTTCCGCGCCTGGGACCAAACCAGCGGGGCCTTCGGCACCAAGGTCGACGCCTCGACTAACGGCGGCACGACGGCATTCTCGACTGCCACCGATACCGCCTCGATCAGCGTCAGCGCCGTCAACGATGCGCCGGTGCTAACCCCAGCCGCACCGGTGTTGACCACGCTAACCGAGGATCAGACCGCCAACGCCGGTCAGACCGTCGCGTCGATCGTCGCCGCATCGATCTCCGATGTTGATGCCGGCGCCATCCAGGGCATCGCGGTGAGTTCCATGACCAGCGGCAATGGTTCGTGGGAGTTCTCGACCAATAGCGGTTCTTCATGGAGTGGCGTCGGCGCGGTCAGCGACAGCGCGGCGCTCTTGTTGCGCTCGACCGACCTGCTGCGTTTCGTGCCCAATGGTCAGAACGCAACCACCGCCAATCTCAGCTTCCGTGCCTGGGAACAGACCAGCGGCGCGTTCGGTACCAAGATCGACGCCTCGACCAACGGCGGCACGACGGCGTTCTCCACCGCCACTGATACTGCGTCGATCACCGTCACCGCCGTCAACGATGCGCCGGTGTTGACGCCGGCCGCGCCCGTGCTGAGTACGCTTACGGAAGACCAGACGG
>JANPGJ010000169.1:0-17756 GCA_031423955.1 Burkholderiales bacterium | reverse complement strand
TGGATCGCGATGCACATCACGCGGCCGTGTTCGGCGCCCTCGGCATACAGGGTGTCGAATTCGTCGCACACGGTGCGCGCGAAATCCTCCCCTTCCTCGCCGCGGCGCCAGGAAATGCTGTCGTTGACTTCCATCGAATAGGGCAGCGAGACCAGGTTGCCGCTGTTCACCTTGATCGGCCACGGCTGGTCATCGTGGTAGAAGTCGCAGTAGTAACGGAAATCGGCTGCGGCCACCAGATCCGGCGTGTTGAGGGTAAACGATGCCGCTGGCGAGAACCAGCCCGCCATCTTGCGCCCGGTCAGCCGCTGGTGGATTTCCTGGCAGGCGGCAATCGCCGCGCGCTCCTCCTCGATCGAGTAGTCCCAGTGGTAGCGCGTGTTGTACAGGCCGTGCGACATGGTTTCCCACTGCCGCGCCTCCATCGCTGCCAGGATTTCCGGATACATCTCGAGCACGGCCAGCGACAGCGAGACGGTGCAGCGCAAGCGGTGGCGGTCAAGCACCTCCATCATGCGCCACAAGCCGACGCGGTTGCCGTAATCGCGCTGCCCGTAGCCCAGCACATCCGGGTGAGGGGTGCGCGGCCAGGGGTCGCGCACTTTCACCTGTGCCGGCAGGTATTCGTAATGCTCGATGTTGGGCACCACCCAGAGTGCCACGCGCGCGCCGCCGGGCCAGCGCAAGGGCGCGCGGTCGACAATGGCCGAATAGTCGAAGCGCTCGCCGCCGCCAGCCGGGCTGGCTGAAATGGTGCTCATCGCAAAGCCGCAGGCATTCGCTGCCCTTACTTGGAATCCAGTCGAATCGATTATGGCATGCTGCACCGCGCTTGCTACGCATGCGCCGGCGTGCGCAGCGATTGGTCACCCGAGGCATCGTTTGGGCTATTATTCAATGCGCGTTGTTGCCGCGCACCTGCACCCCGCCGGCACATCATTTGCACGGACAAATCCCGCTGCAACCCCGATCGGGGCGGCGCGGTTTTCCGCGGCAGACCAAAACATCTATTTGAGGAATCAGACATGACCGACAAGATCGCATCCCCCAGCCGTCGCAGAATCGTCCAGGCCGGCGCCGCCGCCGGCGCCTTCGGCGTGCCCACCCTGCTGCGGGCCCAGGCCAAGCCGATCAAGATCGGCCTGGTCTACCCGATGACCGGGTTCGCCGCCTACAGCGGCGGCCAGCAGCGCATCGGCGCGATGCTGGCGATCGAAGAGGTCAACGCCGCCGGCGGCATCAAGTCGCTGGGCGGCACCAAGTTGGAGGCGGTGCTGGGCGATTCGCAATCCAAGCCCGATGTCGGCGTGTCGGTGGTCGAAAAACTGCATGAGGACGGCGTGACCGCTTATATCGGCACCATGATCAGCTCGATCGCCCTGCCGGCGACGCAGGCGGCGGCCAAGTACAACACCCCGTTCATGATCGATGTGGCGGTGTCCGACAACATCGTCAATCGCGGCCTGAAGAACGTGTTTCGCCTGGCGCCCGGCTACAACAAGTGCGTCGAAGATGCGGTGGGAGCGCTGGAAAGCGTGAACAAGGCGGCGGGCTCGCCGGTCAAGTCGGCCGTGCTGGTGCATGAGGAGTCCGAGTTCGGCACCGGAACCGCCAAGATTCTCGGCACCAGGCTGCCGGGCATCGGGATTGAAGTCAAGGAAGTGATGAAGCACGCCAACCCGACGCGCGACTTCACCAACGTGGCGCTGCGCATCAAGTCGCTCAAGCCCGATGTGGTGATCATCAGCAACTACCAGAACGAATATGTGCTGCTGGCGCGCACCCTGTACCAGCAGAAGGTGGACCTGGTGGCGATGTTCTCGGTGCTCGGCGGCGGCTTCAACTACAAGCTGGTCAAGGAACAGCCGGACGTGGCGCAGTACATGATGGATTTCAACCACTGGTACAACCCGAAAAGCCCGAAGGCGCTGGACCTGAAGAAACGCGTCGAGGCCAAGGGCGAGCTGTTCACCTTCGAGGTGTATTGCGCCTACAACTCGGTCAAGTGCCTGGTCGACGCGATTGAGCGCGCGCGTTCCGGCGACAAGGAAAAGATCATCGCCGCACTCGAATCGAGCACCTGGGCCGACCACGGCATGCCCTACGGCCCGACCAAGTTCGTCAACGGCCAGAACACCGGCGGGCGCGCCGCGCTGCTGCAGGCCTCACGCAGCGATATCGATCTGGTATGGCCGAACGAATTCGCCTCGGCCAAGCCGGTGTTTCCCAGGCCCAAGGTGAGTTGAACGGCGGCTCTCGCCGCCACGGCGCGCCGCGGCCCGGGCCGCGCGCGTCGCCCGCCTGCCTTTTCCCGCTTTTCTCACAGCCCCCCACGTGGACTTCAGCATACTCGGTGCCGCCGTCATCAACGGGCTTCTGCTCGGCGGTATCTATACCTTGGTCGCGGTCGGCCTGACCCTGATCTACGGGGTGCTGCACATCATCAATTTCGCCCATGGCAGCCTGTTGATGCTGGCCATGTTCGGCGTCTATTTCCTGCTGACCAAATGGGGCATCGATCCGTATGCGGCGCTGCCGCTGATGATGATCGCGATGTACGCCGGCGGCTACCTGCTGTATCGCGGCGTGATCGGCCGCTTCTCGCACGGCAAGGATGAGAACATCCTGCTCATCACGCTGGGCCTGTCGATCATCATCGACAACGCGGCGCTGTTTTTCTTCAAGGGTGATTCGCGCACCATCGCGGTGTCATATTCGGACCGCATGATCGAACTGGGGCCGACCATCGTGCCGCTGCCCAAGCTGGTTTCGTTTGTCGCCGCGATGGCGCTGTGCGCGCTGCTGGCACTGGTGATCCGCAAGACCGACCTCGGGTGCGCGATCCGCGCGGTGGCCAAGGAGCGCCAGGGCGCGCGCCTGGTCGGCATCGATGTCGATCGCATCTTCGCGGCCTCGTTCGGCATCGGGCTGGCCTGTCTGGGCGCCGCCGCCTGCCTGCTGATGCCGATCTTCTATGTGTCGCCGGCCAGCGGCAACGTGTTCGTGCTGGTCGCCTTCACCATCGTGGTGCTGGGCGGCATGGGCAGTTTTGTCGGCGCGCTGCTCGGCGGCCTGATCATCGGGCTGACCGAATCGATCGGCGGCCTGTTCCTCGGCGAGAGCCTGGGACAGATCGGCATTTCGCTGATCTTCATCCTGATCCTCCTGTTCCGGCCGACCGGGCTGTTCGGCGGCGGACGATGAAGGCCTGGGCGCCTTACGTATTGGCACTGGCGGTGGCGCTGGCCTTCCCGCAGGTGTTTCGCTCGAACTTCGCGGTCAACTTCGGTGTGCTGGTGCTGTTTGCCGCATTCATCGGCCAGTCATGGAATATCGCCGGCGGCTTCGCCGGCCAGTTGTCGTTCGGCCATGCGGTGTTTTTCGGCTCCGGCGCTTATGCCTCCACCCTGGTGCAGCTGAAGCTCGGCTTGTCGCCCTGGCTGGGTTTGTCGGCGGCGCTGGCGACCGGTGCGGCGGTGGGTGCGCTGGTGGCGATCCTGTCGTTCCGCGCCGGCCTGCGCGGCTCCTACTTTGCCCTGATCACCCTGGCGTTCGCCGAGGTGTTTCGGATCGTCGCCAATTCGGTCGAGTGGACCGGTGCCGGCCTTGGCCTGCTGATTCCGCGCAAGCCGGGCCTGGCGAATTTCCAGTTTGCCGAACGGGTCGGCTTCTATTACGTGATCCTCGCGTTCACGGTGGTGTCGATCGCGGTAGCCTTTTGGCTGACCCGTTCGCGTTTCGGTGCGCGCCTGGCGGCGATCCGCGAGAACGAGGACGCGGCGCGCGCGCTGGGCATCGACATTTTTCGCGAGAAGGTGAAGGTGCTGATGCTGTCGGGTGCGCTGTGCGGCGCCGGCGGCACTTTCTACGCCCAGTACTTCCTGTATATCGACCCGTCGATCGCCTATGGTGTCGACAAGTCGGTCGAGATGCTGCTGGTCTCGATGATCGGTGGCCAAGGCACGGTGTGGGGGCCGCTGGTCGGCGCGCTGCTGCTGGGCGTGGTCGGCGAAGTCACGCGCGCACTGACCGATGCGCCGGGCTTGTCCCTGATCATCTATGGCGGCCTGCTGATCCTCACCATCGCCTTTCTGCCCGACGGGCTCACGCAACTTTTCCGCTCGCGCAAGCGGGCCGCGAAGCCCTAGATGCTCGCCGTTCGCACGCTCTCCAAGACCTTCGGCGGCCTGCGCGCAGTAGACGGCGCCAGCCTGGACGTGGCCGAAGGCGCGATCGTCGCGCTGATCGGGCCGAACGGTGCCGGCAAGACCACCCTGTTCGCCGCGATCTCCGGGTTCGAACGCCCCGATGAGGGCACGGTCAGCTTCAGCGGCGAAGACATCACCGGCCTGGCGCCGCATCACATCTGCAGCCGCGGCATGGTGCGCACCTTCCAGATCACGCAGCCCTTCGCCAAGCTGACCGTGCGCGAAAACATCATGGTCGGCGCCTATCTCCACACCGCGAATCGCGACGAAGCGGCGGCGCGCGCCGAAGAGGTAGCCACTCGCGTCGGGCTGGGCGGCATCCTCGACCAGGCGGCGGCCGGCTTGACCGTCTCCGGCCGCAAGCGGCTGGAACTGGCGCGCGCGCTGGCTACCCGGCCGCGCCTGCTGCTGCTCGACGAAGTGATGGCCGGCCTGAATCCGGGCGAGGTCGAGGACATCGTGCCGGTGATCCGCGCAATCCGCGATGGCGGGGTCACCGTGTTCCTGATCGAGCATGTGATGCAGGCGGTGATGAGCCTGTCGCAACAGGTGTACGTGCTGTCCTACGGGCGCATCATTGCCAACGGCACGCCGGCGCAGGTGGCATCCGACCCGGTGGTGGTGGAAGCCTATCTAGGGCGCGGCGCGGCGGCGCGCATGCAGGGAGCGGCAAGCCATGCTTGAGGTGCGCGGCCTCCACGCCGGTTACGGCCCGGTCGAGGTGCTGCGCGGCATCGATCTGGATGTCGGCGCCGGCGAAATCGTCGCGGTGCTGGGCAGCAACGGCGCCGGCAAGTCGACGCTCAACAACAATCTTTCAGGACTGTATCGCCCGTTCGCCGGTTCGATCCGCTTCGAGGGCCGCGAGATCGCCGGCGCCGCCTCCACCGGCATCGTCGACCTCGGCCTGATCCATGTTCCCGAAGGACGGCGCGTGTTTCCCAACATGAGCGTGCGCGAGAACCTGGAATTGGGCAGTTATCGGCGCGGTCGCGCCAATCGCGCCGCCAATCTCGAGCGCGTGGTCGGGATTTTCCCGCGCTTGAAAGAACGCTACCAACAACTCGCCGGCACTCTTTCGGGCGGCGAGCAGCAGATGCTGGCGATCGGCCGCGGCCTGATGTCGGAGCCGCGCCTGCTGATCCTGGATGAACCTTCGCTGGGCTTGTCACCGCTGTTGGTCGAGCAAATGTTCGAACTGGTGCGGGTGATCAACCGGGACGGCCTGGCGATCCTGTTGATGGAGCAGAATGTGGTGGAGTCGCTGGCATTGGCACAGCGCGCGTACATCATCGAAAACGGCGCGGTGGTGATGAGCGGTGCTGCGGCGACGATTGCCGCCGATCCGCAATTGAAACGGCGCTATCTCGGCCTGTAGGAGCAAAAGACATGCAAGGCGAACTCGCAGGGCGGCGCATTCTGGTGACCGGCGCCGGCAGCGGCATCGGTCTTGCCACCGCCGGCGTACTGGCGCGCGAAGGCGCGCGAATTGCGGCGGTGATCATGGATGAGACCCAGCGCGCCGCGATTCTTGCGCAGGTGCCGGGCGCGTGCGTGCTGGTGCAGGACCTGACCGATCGGCAAGCGACCGCGACGGTGCCGGCACGCGCGGCCGATGCGCTGGGCGGCCTCGACGGCATCGCCTGCTGCGCCGGCATCTTCATTGCCCACGCTGGCCTTGACACCACCGATTCCGAATGGCTGGCCACCCTCGAGGTCAACCTCACCTCGACCTTCATCCTGTGCCGCGAGGCCGCCGCGCTGATGACGCGTGCCGGCACCGCGGGCGCGATGGTGGTCATTTCGAGCCAGATCGGCCGCGTCGGGCATCCGCGCGGCGCCGCCTATGCGGCCTCGAAGGCCGGCTTGAACGGCATGGTGCGCTCGCTCGCCCTGGAACTGGCGACGCGTGGGGTGCGGATCAACGCCGTCGGCCCCGGCCCGATCGTCACCCCGATGACCGCGGTGGCGCGCGCCGATGAGGCGCGCCATCGCGGCCTGATCGCGGCGATCCCGATGGGGCGCTTCGGTGAACCCGGCGAGATCGCCGAAGTGGTGAGTTTCCTGCTCTCCGCGCGCGCCTCGTTCATCACCGGGCAGTTGTTGTGCGCCGACGGCGGTTTCACCGCGCAATGAGTCTGCACGCCCGCGCGGCCGATTCGGAACTTCGCGGCACCACCCCCAGATGAAGCTGACCGAGCTTGCCGGCATCATACGAAGCAAGAATGCGGGGCCGGCCACGCTCACCTTCGACATTTTCTTCCACGATGAAGCCGGCTTCACGCGCGCCATCGCCGCCCCTGCTCTGACAAGCGAATCGATCGCCAAACTTTACGATTGCGATCCGGCGCTGGTCACGCGCCACGCCATGTCCGCAATCCTGGCGCTCAAAATCTCGCTGCCGCGCGTCATCGTGGCCGGCACGCCAGGCGACGGCGACGCCTATGGCGCACAGCAGCACGGCCCCTTGCTGGGTCTTGAGCTGTGAGTGCGGTCGCGCAACTTCTGGCTTCGCACCGCGCCGGCGGCGAGCCGCTGCGCGTCCTGTCGGCGTCCGGCCAGCTGGGCTTCGGCATTCCCGAGGCTGCGTTCAGGACCGGCATCGCACGGCGGCCGCATTTCATCGGCTGCGACATGGGATCGGTCGACCCCGGACCTTATTACCTCGGCTCGGGCAGGATGGCGGCCTCACCGCCAATCGCGCGCCGCGACCTCGAAATGGTGCTGCTGGCCGCGCGCGCGCTCGATGTGCCGCTGGTGATCGGCAGCGCCGGCACCGCCGGCGCCGGCCCGCACCTGCAGGCCACCCTGGCGATTGTGCGCGACATCGCGCGCCAGCATGGCCTCAATTTCCGGCTTGCCACGATCGAGTCCGACATTGCCGCCGATGTCGTGATCGGCGCGGCGCGCACCGGCCGGCTGGCGCCGCTGGCGCACATGCCTGCGATTACGGAGGATGAGATTCGCGCGTGCAGCCATGTCGTTGGCCAGTGCGGCACCGAAACCTTCAGGCGCGCTTTCGAACTCGAACCCGACGTGGTGATCGCCGGGCGCGCCTGCGACACGGCGGTGTTTTCCGCCCTGCCCGAAATGCTGGGCTACGCGCCGGGCGAATGCGCACACATGGCGAAGATCGTCGAGTGCACCTCGCTGTGCTGCACGCCCGGCGGGCGCGACGCCATGCTGGCGACGCTGGACCGCGACGGCTTCATGCTGGAGAGCATGCACCCGGCGCGCCATGCCACCCCGGCGTCGGTGGCGGCGCATGCGCTGTATGAACAGACCGACCCGTTCGAGGTGATCGAGCCGACCGGGCGGGTGTTGCTCGACAGCGCACGCTACACGGCGCTGGATGCGCATCGCACGCGGGTCAGCGGCGCGCGCTGGCTGCCGGCAACGCAGCCCTCGATCAAGATCGAAGGCGCACTGCGCCTGGGTGAACGTGCGGTACTGCTAGCCGGCAGCGTCGACCCGACCTTCATTGCGGCGTTGCCGGCAATCCTGCGCGATGTCGAAGCCGCTGCGCGCGCGATCCTGCCGGGCTCCTGGCAGGTGTTTCCGCGCGGCTACGGACTCGGCGCGATTCGCGCGCTGCCGCCCGCCGCGCCGCCGCCGGCCGAAGTCGGGCTGGTGGTCGAGTTCATCGCAGATGCGGCCGAACTGGCGCTGGCGGCCGCCGCGGTGTTCCGCCAGCACCTGCTGCATCACGGCTTTCCGGGCCGGGTGTCGACCGCCGGCAACATCGCTTTCGCGTTCACGCCGCCGGAATTCAATTGCGGCACAGCCTATCGATTCGCGCTGTATCACGTGATGCAGGTTGACGATATCGACGCGCATTTCCGGGTTGCCGCCACTCAAGTGTGAGCTGCCCGCCACGGCTCCCGCCGGACGCGACGCACGGCAGGCCTGTCACGTCGCGGCTAAACTGGAAAGCCGCGATTTTCATCCGATCCATACCCCAAAGAGACCGCCATGCCAAACGAAGCCGTGATCGTCGACGCCATCCGCACCCCGATGGGGCGCGGCAAACCCGGCGGATCCTTGTCCGAACTGCATGCCACTGATGTGCTCAAACCGGTGCTTACGGCGCTGATCGAGCGCAACCGGCTCGATCCCGGCACGGTCGACGACATCATCGCCGGCTGCGTGTCGCAGGCCGGCGAGCAGTCTGCCGGGGTTGGCCGTTTCGCCTGGCTGGCGGCGGGCTATCCCGATCATGTGCCCTCGACCACCATCGATCGCAAATGCGGTTCATCGCAGCAGGCAGTGCATTTCGCCGCGCAAGGCGTAATGGCCGGGGTCTACGACATCGTGATTGCGTGCGGTGTGGAATCGATGAGCCGGGTGCCGATGGGCAGCGCACGCATCGGGCAGAACCCGTTCTCGCCGGGCGTGCTCAAGCGCTACGCGCCGGGCATGATCGGGCAGGGCGTGTCGGCCGAACTGGTGGCCAACAAATGGAACATCTCGCGCGAGGAACTCGACGCCTACGCCGCGCAGTCGCATCAGCGCGCGGCCGCGGCGCGCGCGGCGGGGCATTTCAAGAACGAGATCGTGGCCATTGACACGCCGGCCGGCACGGTGAGCGAGGACGAGACCATTCGCGCGCAGACCACGGCTGAGTCACTGGCGCAACTGAAGGTGGCGTTCGCCAACGACGACATGAAGGCACGCTATCCGCAACTCGACTGGCGGGTGACCGCCGGCAACTCCTCGCAGATCACCGATGGTGCCGCGGGTCTGTTGATCATGAGCGAACGGATGGCGGCCAAGCTGGGACTTACGCCGCGCGCGCGCTTCGTCGGCTTCGATGTGATCGGCGACGACCCGCTGATGATGCTGACCGCGCCGATCCCCGCCACCCGCCGCGTGCTGGAAAAGACCGGCATGAAAGCCGGCGCCATCGACCACTTCGAGGTCAACGAGGCGTTCGCCTCGGTGCCGCTGGCCTGGCAGCGCGAATTCAATGTCGATCCGGCGCGCCTGAACCCGTGCGGCGGCGCGGTCGCGCTGGGCCATCCGCTGGGTGGCTCGGGCGCGCGCCTGATGACCACCATGCTTCACGCCCTGGAGCGCAGCAGCGGCCGCTACGGGCTGCAGACCATGTGCGAGGCCGGCGGCATGGCCAACGCCACCATCATCGAACGCGTTTGAAGGAAGGCGGCCAGAAAATGCAAACGAATGGCAATGCGGCACTGGTGACCGGTGGCGCTTCGGGCCTCGGCCTGGCGACGGCCAAGCGCCTGCTCGCCGCCGGTATGGCAGTGACGATTGTCGACCTGCCGACCTCGGCAGGTGCGCTGGTGGCACGTGAATTGGGCGAAAACGCGCGCTTCGCCCCGGCCGATGTGCAGGACGCCGCACAAATGGATGCCGCGCTCGATGTCGCGGCTTCGTTCGGACGGCCATTGCGCGCGCTGGTGCACTGCGCCGGCCGCGGCGGACCGGTGCGCGTGCTCGACCGCGACGGCAAGCCTGGCTCGCTGGAAAAGTACGAGGAGATCGTGCGCCTGAACCTGGTGGGCAGCTTCAACGTGCTGCGCCTGGCCGCCGCCCGCATGGCCGCGACCGAGCCAGTCGACGGCGAGCGTGGCGTGGCGATCCTCACCGCCTCGATCGCCGCCTACGAAGGGCAGATCGGGCAGATTCCGTATGCGTCCTCCAAGGCCGGCGTGGTCGGCATGACCCTGGTGGCGGCGCGCGACCTGGCCGGCCGCGGCATTCGCGTGATGACCATCGCGCCGGGCATATTCGATACGCCGCTCCTGGGCCGCCTGGCCGAACCGATCCGCGCGGCGCTGGCGGCCTCGGTACCGCATCCGCCGCGCTTGGGTCAACCGGAGGAATTCGCGGCATTGGCCCTGCACATCATCGAAAATCAAATGTTGAACGGCGAAACCATCCGGCTGGATGGGGCGCTGCGCATGGCGCCGCGCTAGCAATCTATCGAATCCCGGAAACAGTTCTCCCGGATTCAACAGCACTGGTGGTGGCGTCGCACGCACGTACCGCCAGCCCGAGGGCGGCGAAGATGCGCTCCGCACCCAGATGCAACATGCCGCCCACACCCTCGTGGCCGTAGGTGTATTTGTCCGGATTCTGTTTGATATTGGCGATCAGCTCACGCGCACTGGCGGCGGGAAAATCGGGCGCGGCGCAGAGCACGAACGCGGCTTTGGAAATCTGCACCACCGGAATGTAGTCGTCCGGCGTCTAGGCCACCGGCTGGCTGTGCGGGCTCGCGGTGAGCGGGCCGTTCCACACCGCGGCGATCGTGTAGCCGTCGGGCGCGGCGCGCGTGAGTTGGCTCATGCCGAGCGTGCCGCCGGCGCCGGGGCGGTTGACCACCACCATGCGCGCGCCGATCTCGGCTTCGGCCATCTCGGCCAGCATGCGCGCCTGCACGTCCATGCCGCCGCCGGCGGCGATGGGCACGATGATCTCGATCGGGCGGGCCGGATACTGCGCGGCGGCGAGGCCGGGCGTGAAGGCACACAAAAGCCCGAGAACAGCGGCGCGCGCAGGGGCTTGTATGGCGTATCGGCGTTTGACGCGGGGGGAAACACTCATGCGCTCAACTCCGCTTGCGATGGTTTGATGTGCTCGTGCGCGATGCTCCTACGCGCCTTACCGCGGCTCGTGAAGACTTCCGCCGCACGGCTGTCGCAGGCATGGCCGTCACCTGCGCCACCCTACTCCGCCTTCACGCCCACTTCGCGCACCAGTTGCCGCCAGTAGGCGAAGTCGGACGCGAGCACCGCCGCCAGCGCGGCGGGTGGTGTGCCGGTGGGTCTCAAGCCCAATGCGCGCAAACGCGCCTGCATGTCGGGCGTATTGATGATCCTGACAATCTCGCTGTTGAGGCGCGCGACAATCTCGACAGGCGTGGCGGCGGGCACAAAGACGCCGTGCCACGAACTGCCGACCACACCGTTGGGATCGAGCGAGGCATCGAATTCGGTGAGCGTCGGCACATCGGGCAGGCTGGCGATGCGCTCGGTGCCGGAGATGGCGAGCGCCTTGATCTTGCCGCCCCGGATGGCCGGCACCGCCGTGGTCGCGGCTTCGAGATACAGGCTGACCACGCCGCTCATCACATCCGCGCCTGGGCTGCCCTTGTAGGGTATGTGATTGAGCTTGATGCCAAGGCGCGAGGCCAGCGTCTCCAGCGCGACATGCGGCTGTCCCCCGGCACCAGTCGAGGCGTAGTCGATCTTGCCGGGGTTGCGCCTGGCGTAGTCGACGAACTCCTTCATCGAGTTGTAGGGCGCATTCGGCGTGGCGGTGATGATGTGCGGCACCTGCAAAATCTCGGTCACCGCGCGAAAGTCGCGCAGCGTGTCGTACTTGGCGTTCAGATGCAGATGCGGGCCGATGGCGAGCACGCCCTTGACCGTGAACAGCACGCTGTAGCCATCGGCCGGCGCGGCGGCAGCGGCTTCCGCACCGATCATGCCGCCGGCGCCGACGCGGTTGTCGACCACCACCGGTTGGCCGAGCGCGGGAGCGAGGCGCTCGGCGAGCAGGCGCGCGACCACATCGGGCGAGGTGCCCGGGCCGTTCGGCACGATCAGTTTGAGCGGTCGGTTCGGGTAAGCGTCCTGCGACCAGGCCGCTGGCGGCGCAATCGAAGCAAGCACCACCACGCACGCGGCGGCGAAAGGGAAGCGGTCAAGGATGCTGAACGTGCGCCTGCGATTCATCGACTTGTCTCCGGTGGGTATGTCGCCATGTCATGGGTGGACAAGGACGCAGCGTTTGCTTGCGGCCAACGCCGTCAATTGACCGTCGCGCCCGAATCCCTGACCACCTTGGCCCAGCGCGTGATCTCGGCTTTGATGAAGGCGTCGAGTTCGGCCGGCGTGGAACCGACGATATCGTAGCCGGCCGCCTCGATGCGCTGCTTCGCCTCCGGCATGTTCATCGCCTTGATGAATTCGGCGTTGAGCTTCTGCACGATCGGCGCCGGCGTGCCCGCCGCCGCCAGGATCGCGTACCAGACCGACACGTCGAAGCCCTTGATGCCCTGCTCGTGAATGGTCGGCACCTCCGGCAGCACGCGCGAACGCTTGAGGGTGGAGACGGCGATGGCGCGGAATTTGCCGCCCTGGATCTGCGGCAGCGAAGACGACAGCGAGTCGAAGATCAGGTCCACTTCGCGCCCGAGCAGCGCGGTGATCGCCGGGCCGCTGCCCTTGTAGGGCACATGGGTCATGTCGACGCCCACCACCGACTTGAAGTACTCGACCGATAGGTGGCTGGTGTTGCCCGGTCCCGCCGAGGCGTAGTTGAGCTTGCCGGGATTGGCCTTGGCCGCGGCGATCAGGTCGGTCAAGGTGCGGATCTGTGATTGCGCGTTCACCACCACCACCAAGGGCAGGGTGGCTGCTAAGGTAATTGAAGCGAAGTCCTTGACCGTGTCGTAGGGCAGTTTGGGCATCAGCGTGGCGTTCACCGCGTGGGCCGTCAGCATCATCACGATGTTGTAGCCGTCGGGCGCGGACTTGGCGATCATGTCCGCACCGATGGTGGTGCCGCCGCCGGGCTTGAAATCGATGAATACCGACTGGCCGATGTTCTTGGTCAATTCGGCGGCGATCGGGCGGGCGAGGATTTCCGAGCTGCCGCCCGGCGGGTAGGGCATGACGAAGCGGATCGGTTTGGTTGGATAGGTCTGCTGGGCCATGACGCTGCGTGGGGCCTGTCCTGCCACGGCGACTGCGCCCATGGCCATAACGAACTTGCGGCGATTTTTCAACTTTGTCTCCGGTTGTTATCAAGCATTGCTTCAGGCCGAACTGACTTTTAATTGTGGCGTATTCGCCTCAATTAAAGCCGGTGTTGCGGACACTCTCCCAGCTTACTATCCCAAGCAATTTTCCAATTGAGGCGGCGCGCCTTCACCAGCAAACGCAAGCGCGCCAGGATATCCAGTCCCGGCCAAACGGCCTCACACGCTTTGTGTTGGCACCAGTGACGCGCTATGAATCTTTCATGAGCTTGTCGTCGATCTCCATGTTTGTGCGCAGTACGTGTATCTCCATCGAGTCACGTACACACACTAGCAAGAATTGGCACAGGGGGCGGCTCGGAAAGCCAACAGAGTTTCGTTTGTTTGCGGTAACATATTGGTGTTAAAGCACCAATGTAAGACCGCCATGAGCCGCCTGACCATCACTCTCTCGGAAGCGCGTTACCGCGCTCTCAAGGAAGCTTCCGCCCAGCGCGACAAGACTATCGGGCAGCTGATCGACGAGAGCCTCGAATTCTTTGGCATCAAGTCGCGGCAGGATGCACGCGACCTGGTGCGCCGCGCGCGAGAGCACAGCAAGCTGACTGACGAACAGGCACTGGCTATTGCGCAAAAAGAAGTGCTGGTGGTGCGCCGCAAGTCGTGAGTGGCACGCCCGCAATCATCGACACCAATGTGGTGGTGGCGGGCTTGTTGACCGCGCGCGACGATTCGCCGGTCGCGCGCATATTGGACGGCATGCTGGTTGTTGCTTTTCCGTTCGTCGTGTCTGAGCCCTTGCTGGCCGAATACCGCACGGTGCTGGTGCGGTCGAGTTTGCGCAAACTGCACGGGCTGACGGTTGGCGAGGTGGAGGCCATCCTGACCGATCTTGCGCAACATGCGATCGTGCTCAAGCCTGTGGCCGGGCCGCCTGCCCCCGACGCTGGCGATCAACTGTTGTGGGATTTGCTTGCTGCCAGGCCGGATTTGTTACTGGTCACCGGTGACAAGTTGCTCCTTCGAGATGTCGGCATGCGCGGCCGGGTGATCTCGACGCAAGCGTTTGTGGCCGGCATTTGACGCCCGCGAGGGCGTCGCTGGCAGTGCTCACGCAGCCATCGCTCCCGCCGCGGCCAGGCTGGCGCGACACTCGCGCACGATGCGCTCGATCAAATCCTTGCAGGTCGGCAGGTCGTTGATCAGCCCGATCACCATGCCCGCACTGACAATACCGGCATCGACATCGCCGGTTTTCATGGCGTTGCGACCACGCGCGCCGGCCACCAGGTGGCGCACTTCCTCGAACGCCGCGCCTTTCTTCTCCATCGCCACCACCTCGTCGGACACCGCGTTCTTGAACACCCGCGAGGTGTTGTGCATAGTGCGAAAAATCAGGTTGGTGTCGCGTTCGGTGCCTTTGAGCAGGGCGTCCTTCACGTTGGCGTGGATCGGCGCCTCGGCGGTCAGCATGAAGCGGGTGCCCATGTTGATGCCCTGCGCACCCAGCGCCAGGCAGGCGGCCAACTGGTAGCCGTCGGCGATGCCGCCGGAGGCCACCACCGGGATCCTGCATGCGCGCGCCGCCGCCGGAACCAGGATCAGGTTGGTGACGTCGTCTTCGCCCGGATGGCCGGCGCATTCATAGCCGTCGATCGAAATGATGTCGACGCCGTGGCGCTCGGCCGACAACGCATGGCGCACCGAAGTGCACTTGTGGATCACGGTGATCCCGTGTTCCTTGAATTTCGGCGCGAAGTCGCGCGGGTTGTTGCCGGCGGTCTCGACGATCCTGACGCCCGACTCGAAAATCACCTGCATGTATTCGGCATAGGGCGGCGGCTTGATCGAGGGCAGGATCGTGAGATTGACTCCGAACGGCTTGTCGGTCATGCCGCGGCAGCGCTTGATTTCGGCCGCCAGGTCGTCCGGTGTCGGTTGCGTCAGCGCGGTAAGGATGCCCAAGCCGCCGGCGTTGGAGACCGCCGCGGCCAGCTCGGCATAACCGACCCACTGCATGCCGCCCTGGATGATCGGGTACTGGATGCCCAGCATTTCAGTGACTGCTGTTTTCATGTCAATTCACCATCGAGAAATGCCTGCGCGCGGCAGGCGGTTGGTAGGATTGGTGGCCGGCTTGCAGGGTTTCGCGAGAGTTGCGACAGATCGATTCCGGCCCGGAGAAGCAGCATCCTGGCCAAGGATGCGTCTTGCTCATGCCGGTCGCCAAAGCCGCTGACAGCTAGTCAAACTTGGCGCCGGAATCCTTGATCACCTTGGCCCAGCGGGTTCTTTCGCTGGCCACGAAGTTGCCAAGCGCGGCCGGGGTTCCGCTCCTGACTTCGGTGCCCTGGCTGGCCAGGCGCTCCTTCATGTCGGCGGTGGCGAGAATCCGCGCCAGTTCGCTATTGAGTTTGGTGACGATGTCGGCCGGCGTACCGGCCGGCGCGAGGATGCCCTGGTAGGAACCGGTCTCGAATCCCGGCAGGATTTCGGCGATGGTCGGCAACTCGGGGGCGGCGGCCACCTTTTGCGCGCTGCTCACCGCCAGCCCGCGGATGCGCCCCGACTTCACCGTCGGATAGGTGGCCAGCATGCCGTTCATGATCACGTTGGCCTGGCCGCCGGCGACGTCGGCGACCGCGACCGACCCGCCCTTGTAGGGAATGTAGGCCCAGCTGATGCCGGTGCGCTGGGCGAACTCGATGCCCGCCAGGTGCGGCGCACCGCCGGTGCCCGACACCGCGAAGTTGAGCTTGCCCGGATTGGCCTTGGCATAGGCGATCAGTTCCCTGATGTTGGTCGCCGGTACCGAAGGGTGAACCCCGAGCACATGCGGCGAATACGACACCATGATCACCGGGGCGAAGTCCTTGACCGGGTCGAACGGCATGTTCGGATACACGCTCGGATTGATCGACAGGGCCCCGACGTCGAGCAACAGCAGCGTATAGCCGTCCGGCGCAGACTTGGCCACATAGTCGGCACCGACATTGCCATTGGCACCGGCCCGCGTCTCGATGATCACCGGCTGGCCCCAGGCCTCGGTGAGCTTCGGGCCGATGGCGCGCGCCAGGATGTCGGAGGTGCCGCCGGCGGCGAACGGAACGACGATGCGGATCGTCTTCGCCGGCCAGGTCTGGCTGGCGGCCGGTGCGGCGCACAGTATGGAAAACATGGCCAACAGGATGGTGTAGCGCTTGAACATCGTGGGTCTCCTATTGCTTGTTTGTGTGCGACGGCGCGATGCCCGGCGAAGGGCAATACTAAGCCACCTGCGAAAAGCCGGGGTCAGAGTGTGAGCAGGAATCGTGGCGAGCCGGTCAAGGTCGCATCAATCCGCGCAGCCGTACGCTTGGACGGCGAGCATCGCAGGTGCGGGATTGGCCGGCGCGGTGGATTCATTCGCAAACTCTCAGGCGACGAAGCGCCAGGCATCGCCATCGCGCACCACGTGCCCCGCGGTGGCGCCGGCGAAATGGGTGCCGATCACCAGCGTCGGCCGGTCAGCCAGGGTGCCGAACATGGCGTGGCGGGTGGTGGTCGATTGAGTGGTGTCATGGTCGGCCGACGAGGCCCACTCCGGGTGCGCCATCTGGCACGGGTGGTGCACGAAGTCACCGGTGATCAGCGCCTGCATGCCGCCGGAGTCGATGGCGACACTGACATGCCCCGGCGTGTGGCCCAAGGTCGGAATCAGGCGCACCTCGTCGCACAGGCGGTGGTCGGCGGCCACCAGGTCGACCAGGCCGGCATCGAACACCGGCCGCACCGAATCGGCGAAGATCTGCATCTGCCCCTCGCCTTCCGGCCCGGCGCACCAGTAGTCGAATTCGGTCTTGGCCATCAGGTAGCGTGCATTCGGAAACGTCGCTACCCAGCGGCCATCGACCAGCATCGTGTTCCAGCCGACATGGTCGACATGCAGGTGGGTGCACAGCACCGTATCGATCGATTCCCGCGTGTATCCGGCAGCCGCCAGGTCGGCCAGGAACGGGCCCTGCATGTTGTTCCAGTGCGGCGCCATGCGCCCGCTCTTGTCGTTGCCGATGCAGGTATCGACCACGATGCGCCGCGTCGGCGTTTCCACCACCAGCGCGTGCACGCTCATGATCAGTTGCCCTTCATCGTTCATGAAATGGGGCTTGAGCCAGTGCAGGTCGCGCACCGCCTCGCGGGTGGCCTGCGGCAGGATGAAGCGGGTGCCGCCGGTGAACTCGAGTTCGACGATCTTGGTGACCGTGACCTCGCCGATTTTCCATTTCATGCCTGGCTCCCTGAACGCTTCATGGATTGCGAACTGCATGTTTCATGACGAAAACCGGCTCCTGGCGAGGCCGCCATTTTTCCCGCAACCGATCGATGTTTCAAACAATGCGCGTTGTGTGCCCGGCCCAATAGCGGTCGCGCAGCAGGCGCTTGTAGAGCTTGCCGGTCGGCAGACGCGGCAATTCAGCTTCGAAGTCGATTGAGCGCGGGCACTTCAGTGAAGCCAGGTGCTGGTGGCAAAAGGCGATCAGCTCTTCGGCCAGCGCCGGGCCCGGCGTCATCCCCGGCACCACCTGCACCACCGCCTTGACCTCTTCGCCGAGGTCGGGATTGGGCACACCGAACACCGCGGCGTCCATCACCTTGGGGTGGGTGATCAGGAGGTTTTCGCACTCCTGCGGGTAAATGTTGACGCCACCCGAGATGATCATGAAGGTGGCGCGGTCGGTGAGGTAGAGGAAGTTGTCGTCGTCGACATAGCCGACATCGCCCACCGTGCTCATGCTGCCGTCGGCCGAGCGGGTCTCGGCAGTCCGTGCCGGGTCGTT
>JANPGJ010000168.1:0-1829 GCA_031423955.1 Burkholderiales bacterium | reverse complement strand
GCGATCCTCCGGCACGAGGCGCCCTACATGCGCATCGCAGAGCGATTGGGCCTGCGGGTGCATGCCCCACTTGAACTGCGAGGGGAAGCGCTGTTCATCCCGCGCTTCGACCGTCGCGTGGTTGCCGGCCGAGTGCAGCGCCTCGCCCAGGAAAGCCTGGCCACGCTCACTGGCCGCGCGGGGTTTGGCGTCGTACCTTCACACGACGAGGTATGCCGCAAATTGGCTAAGACATGCAGCGACCCCGCTGGCGAGATCCTCGAATACCTGCGCCGGGACGTCGCCAACATAGCCTTCGGCAACCGCGACAACCATGCCCGCAACACCGCGGTACAGCGCGATTTCGCAGGCCGCATCGCGCTGACGCCGCTGTTCGACTTTGCGCCGATGTACCTGCACCCAGACGCCATCGCCCGCCGGATCCGCTGGGAGGGAAACGACGGCGGCGCGCCTGATTTGGCCCGTGTGCTCGACCAAGTGTGTGCCACATGCCGCCTGCCCCGGGAACCCCTCGCGGCTGGCATCTCGGCGATGACGCCGGGCTTGCGCGAGATCGCCGCGAACGGTCCGGCTTTCGGCATCGAACCCGATGTTCTCGGCTTTCTCGCCCCCGCCATCCTCGCACAGGCAGGCGCCCTCGAGTCCTTGCGCTGAAGGCTGATATGGACAAGCGTTACAAGCCGCTACCGCTGGCCGAACAACTGCTGTTGCGCAAGCAGGTGGTGGAGGACATCCTGGCCCATCCCGAATGGCCGTTGCCGACGGCGATCGTGCACATGAAGAAAACGCTGCGGCTCACCAGCGCAGAGTTGGCAAAGCTAGCGGGCGTTTCCTACCGCACGTTACAGGACATCGAGCAGGGCAGGAGCACGGGTACCGTGCAGACGATGAATCGCCTGCTGGGGGTGATGGGGTTGCGGTTGGGGGTCACCAGGATCTGACTTCCCCAGCAAATATTACGAGGCAGCACGCTCCTACCGCATTCCCAAGGCAACTCACTCCACCGTCACCGACTTCGCCAGATTCCGCGGCTTGTCCACATCCGTCCCGCGCGCCAACGCCGTGTGGTACGCCAGCATCTGCAGCGGCACCACATGCAGGATCGGCGACAAGGCGCCGTAATGCTCGGGCATGCGGATCACGTGCACGCCTTCGCTCGACGCGATATGGCTGTCGGCATCGGCGAACACGTATAACTGGCCGCCGCGGGCGCGTACTTCCTGCATGTTCGACTTGAGCTTTTCCAGCAGTGCGTCGTTCGGTGCGATGGTGACCACCGGCATTTCGTCGGTCACCAGTGCCAGCGGGCCGTGCTTGAGTTCGCCTGCGGGGTAGGCCTCGGCGTGGATGTAGCTGATCTCTTTCAGCTTCAGCGCGCCTTCCAGCGCAATCGGGTAGTGCAGGCCGCGGCCCAGGAACAGTGCGTGTTCCTTGCGGGTGAACGCTTCGGCCCAGGCGATGATTTGCGGTTCCAGCGCCAGCACGCTGGTCAACGCATTGGGCAGGTGGCGCAGGTCTTTGAGGTGTTTGGCTTCTTCGGCCGCGCCGAGTTTGCCGCGCAGCTTGGCCAGGGTCAGGGTCAGGAGGAACAGCGCGGTCAGCTGGGTGGTGAAGGCCTTGGTCGAGGCGACACCGATTTCCGGGCCGGCGCGGGTGATAAAGCGCAGGGCACATTCACGAACAATGGCGGACTCGGGCACGTTGCAGATCGCCAGCGTGTGCTGGTGGCCCATGCCCTGCGCGTGCTTCAGCGCGGCCATGGTGTCGGCGGTCTCGCCGGATTGCGAGATCACCACCACCAGCGCGTTCGGGTTGGCCACACTGTCGCG
>JANPGJ010000167.1:0-4273 GCA_031423955.1 Burkholderiales bacterium | reverse complement strand
TTTTTCCCCTGCCAGGAGCCGTCGCCGTCGGGCCCGCGATGTTTCAGTTGTTCGATCGATGAGCTAAGGAAGCGGTTACCCGCGTCGTTCCCAAAGCCGACATAACCAGCGATCCCGCACATATGAACAATTTCCCCTTCGGGGCGCGAGTCTATCGCGATCAGCGCCGCAGTGCCGAAATGAGTGGGCCTGCCAGCGGCTTCAGCCGCGACCTGATAGCCGGTGGAATCATGAGCCACAGCCGGACCAACCGAGGAAAGACGGCGGCCGGCAAGGTGGTGATGAAAAACCAGGCGCGCGAAACGGGTGGGCGCGGATTATGCCCTTTGAGTGCATGGGCGGCGCTTAACGCGGCGTCGAAGCGCGCCACAAATGCTTCATAGGAATGTTCGGGATTCAGGGCAATTTCGCGATATGCGCGATCCGCGATTTCCTGCAGCAGAGGGGTGTTCCTGATCGCGTTGACGACCTCGGTTATGTTTGAGAAATCCTTACGCAAAGGGATGTAGTGCTTCCATGGCTCGAGAATGCCGGAATAATCTCCTTCGAACAACACCATCGTTGTGCGCAGCGCGGTGGCCTCAAAGCAGCGCGGTGAAATTTGATTCAGTCGAATCTTTCCTTCATGTGGTCGCAGGAACCGGTCTTCCACCTGCTCGAAGGAGGCGCCGGGGTTGCGGGCAAGATATTCGTGGACCGTGCGCTGGATCGTGCCGTCGAAATCGAACACGCTCGCGCCGCTCTCAACTCCAAGCATGGTCTTGCAAGAAGACACGAAGCGAATCCAGCCCTTCCCGTAGATGCGGTCTTCCTCCCGATTGGAAATATTGCAAGCCAGGCCGCTTCCCTCGACGGCAGCAAGAAAACGCGGCGCGATCTGCCATTTCTCGGCGCCCAGGAGCCCGAGCCAGAAAGGAACAATGCGCGCCCGGTATCCGACGTCGATTGGCCGTCGGTCGATCGACGGAACCGGCATTGCGGCGAGCGCCTTGGGAACGTAGCCGGTCAGATTGCTGATCTTCGTTAGGCCCGGAAGTGCGGCGGCCGGATAGACTTTCTCGATTTCCGGTTCCGGCAGGCAGGTGAAGAGGACGTCAACGCCAAGCTCGCGAATTACCGCTTGAACCCGATCGACCTCTCGGTACTCGTCCTGCAGAAACAATAGTTTGACGCCGCGATAGGCGGAAATGCGCGCCCGGTCGCCCGGTCCTATATAGCTGTCGGCCAGGAGATAGACCGAGTAATGGATGACGACGGCGTCGAAACGCTCCAGTTCGATGCCTTGCGGCAGCCGATTGGACACCACGCCGACATGAGGGAAGCAATTGACCTGGTGCCGGGAGAAGTGCGTCAGTGCATGTACGTGGTCGCGAATGGTGCCGGCGGCGACTGGTGGTAGGGCGCACAACAAAAGGACGTTCATTGGTGCGGGCTGTGGAGCGGCTTTGGGATCAGCACTTCGCATGATCTAGAGCGCCCGCAGCAGGGTGGCTAGCGCGGGTGCGTTCTTGTGGACGTCGAAGTGTTGTGTGGCGAACAGTCGCGAGGCAGCGCCGATTGCGCGCCGCCGTTCGGGCTGTTCCACCAACCCCTTGAGAACCTCGTAGATGTTGTCGGTACCCGCCTCGACGATCGGGAGCGTTTCGTATTCGGGATATGACTCGAGGAATTTCCTCTTCCATTCCGGCCACAGGAAGCATACGGTCGGCTTGCCCAGCGCCAGGGATTCGATGGCGGTCGAGCCCCACCAACCATAAATGAGTTGGTCGACAACAATGTCAGCTTGCAATTGGTAGTAGCGCATGTCGCGCGATGGAATGTCGTGGACATAGAAGTATTCGACCGGATAACCTTCGCTTTTGAGCCTTTGCACCGCTTCGCTGACGAACGGAGAGCCCTTGATGTTCTTGCTGCTATGCGTCCGGTCTTTGTCGTAGAAGCTGTGCATGATCCGCATCCGGCCTTCATCTGGCAGCTTGAGATGCGCAGGTATCACCGCGTCGGGCGAAAACACATCCAGATCCAAAGATTTGTATTTCACCTGCGTCTTCTTGATTCTAGTCGAAGGGATTTGCGTATTTTCAATCGCTAGGGAATGGAACCGGTTGACCAGTTTGAAGGTCTTTGCGTTTTGCTTCTCATTGCACACTGTGTCAGCGTATCCGCAATTTGCGCATACGCGGCCATCCTGGTGTTTCGCAAAATCGGCTCGTAATACCTCCTGCCGGCAGCCGCTGGGGAAGAAGGCCATCTTGCAGCCGTGCAGCTTCAGGTACGCGAGTTCCCATGAACCCAGGATGCGCGACAGCCACCGGCTTGCGTGAAACGTATGCCCGACCGGCAGTACTTCCGCGTCGCCGTAACATACGAAGTACTTGTAGGTGACCGCGAGATGCGTCAGGAACTTTGCGCGCACCTGCCCGCCGTCGGGAGCCGTAATGCAGTCATCCGACCAGAGCAGCGACACCGGGTAGCCGCTGTTCTTGAGCACGTCGGCTTGCCAGCCAAGGCGGCGAAATTCATTGCGCAGGAAGAAGGAGCAGTGGTAGTCCGGGTTGACGAACAGAATACTGTTCGGATTCCGTGTCGCTATCGGCAAAGCTGGCATCGCAGTCACGAGAGCTCTTGTCCGGTCGGCAAGCCCGCCGGAGGGGAGGACAGATCGATGGCTTCCAGTGTCCGCTCGCGCATCTTCCAGTGGCGCACAAGGTGATTCCGGTTGGCATCCAGCACCGCGCTCCATTTGCCGTGTACGTCCAGCCTCTGCGCCGTCCACCACATCGGATGCACGAGCAGTTGCAGCCGCGGGTAGATGGCGCGCGCGAAGATCTCCAGTGGATGCTCATGCCGCCAATGCATGTTGGTGTCGGAGACGTAGAAGTAGTCTCCCATCTGCTGCCGGTTGTACGTATTGATGAGGTCCGGAATCTCGAGGTCGCCGTCGAGGATTGCGCGGGTGGGCTGATGAAACGACACGCTGTCGATTACCGTGCCGAACTCCTGCTCCAGCCAGGCGGCTTCCCGCACCACCTTGTCGGCGATCGTGCGGGCGTCGTCGCCTGCGCAAAGTTCACCCATGAAATGAAGGCCGATGCGGTGCCCGTCGGCAAGCATGCGAGCGACTATGTCGCGCGCCTCGACGCAAAACAGGTTGTAGGCGGTCGAGCGGGTCATCACGAAATAGGTGGCTTTGACGCCGAGCGACTTTTCAATGTCCAACAACGGACCGCAATCAAGCAGTTCGGAGTCGACGTCGTGGCGCAGCAGGCAGCTTTTCGCGCAGGCTTCCCGGCCGATGCTGTCGAAGGCCATGAATCGGTAGCCGTTGGCGAGGGCAGCCGCGAGGATGTCGCGGTACCCGTCGAGCAGGAAGTCCCGGTCAGACACGGTTGCCGCCTTCGGATGTCGGCCGCAGCATGCTTCGCGTGGCGTCGATCCCGGCATGGCAGAGCGCGTCGACGATGCTCAAGCCCGGCGTGAACGCCTTGCCCGGGCGCTGCGAGTACTCCGGATGCCGGAACCCGAGCTTATGCAGTTCGATGCCGGCAGCGCGGAATTGTGCTTCAACCTGGTAGTCGTCTGCACCGTCGCCTGAAAGATAAGTATTGCCGCCCGCCATGCGGGTGAGATTGATCAGCCGCTCGTTGGCCGTGCCGTCGACCGGCGTCTCCGACGCGCGCAAGCGCCGGGTCGTGATGCCGAGCGTCGCGGCGATCGATTCGATGAGCGCAAGGTTGGTTTCGCACACCGAACCGGTGTGCCGGCTCAGTATCTGCATGAGCGGCGGCATGACGGCGTCCGAGTACGGTGCCTTGCGATAGGAATCTTCGAGAGTTCTCAGCATCTTGGGGAGCCAGCGCGCATCCTTGTCGTCGGACCGCAGGTCGCTTATGCGTTGTGGTCCCGCACCTGCACGCCGCACCGGCATGGTCAGCCATTGCGCCCCGTTGGCGCCCGCGATGCGCACGCGAGTGGTCCAGTTGTGTCTATTGGCGCCTTGGGTGAATTGCACGTCGTCAAGAAGCACAAAGACGTCGGCACACTCCATTTTAGCGAAGAAGCCAAGCCATGGCAGAAAGTTGGGCTGGTGGCAGGCGACGATCCTAACCAACGAATTGCCTCCGCAGCGCCGTGACCTCGTCTTGCGTGTGGTAGCGATCCAGTACCACGCGCCGGCCGTCGCGGGTCTCGAAAAATGCACCGGGCCAGGGACTCACCAAGGCGCGAATCAGGTTGAAGACGGCGCGGTCGTCCATGCCATTCCAATCGATGC
>JANPGJ010000166.1:0-33713 GCA_031423955.1 Burkholderiales bacterium | reverse complement strand
CCGAACTCCTGGCCGCCCTGGACGGTCACCGCATCTCCCGCGCGGAAGGACGGGTCGGTGGACGACACCACGATGCCCGATACCTCGATGCCCGGCACGCACGGAAAGCGCTTGATCACGTTGCCGGCACCGCTGACGGCGCGTGCGTCCTTGTAGTTCACCGCCGCGTAGCGTGACTCGATCACCACTTCACCGGCATCGAGATCGTCGATGCCTTGTTCGAGCATGCGGGACACGCGCGTGCCGCCTTCCTGAAACAGGCGGATGGCCTTGAATGTCATCATTGGGTTCCTTTTTAGTTCTGGATCACCGTGCGTGCCGCCAGCAAGGCATCGATCTCGCTGTCGCCAAAGCCGAAATCGGCGAGCACCGCACGGCTGTGTTCGCCGACCATCGGCGGCGGCAGGTGGACCCGCGCCTGGGCGTCGCGGTCGCCTATCGCCGAGCCCGGCATGCGCACGCGGCCGGCGCGCGGGTGCTGCATCTCGACAATCGCGCCGTTGTGCGCCAGTTGCGGCTGCGCCATCACCGCGTCGTAGTCGGCGATCGGCCCGCAAATGATGTCGGCGGCTTCGAGCAACACCTGCCATTCGGCGCTGGTCTTGCCCGCAAGCCTTCGGGACACCGCGGCGGTCAGCGCCTCGCGATTGGCCACGCGCAGCGGGCTGCTGGCGAATTCGGGTTGGGTGCACAGTGCCGGGTCGCCGATGACCGTGCAGAAGGCCTTCCAGCGGTCGTCGTGGTAGGCGGCGAGCATGATCCAGCCGTCACGGGTCGGGTAGGCTTCATTGGGCGCGGAGTAGGGGGCCGCGCTGCCGCTTTTCGGCGGCACCTCGCCGCTCGACAGGTAGGAGGCGATCGCCGATTGCTGCAGCATCAGCGCGCTGTTGTACAAGCTCATGTCGAGGTGCTGGCCGCGCCCCTGCGAAGGCCCGGGCTGGTCGCGCACGCGCAGTGCCGCCAGCACCGCGGTGGTGGCGAGGAAGCCGGTGACCACATCGGCCGCCGGAATCTGCACCTTCATCGGCGGCACGCCGGGCGTGCCTACCTGGCTCATCAGGCCCGACACCGCCTGCACGATGCCGTCGACGCCCGGCTTGTCGCGCCACGGACCGCTCTGGCCATAGGCCGACACCGAGCAGTACACCAGGCGCGGAAAACGCGCCGCCAGGGTGCTGTAGCCCAAGCCCAGCTTTTCCATCACGCCGGGGCGAAAGCTCTCCAGCACCACGTCGGCCTGCGCCGCCATGCGCAGCACGATCGCCACCCCGCCCGCTTGCTTCAGATCGAGCACCAGCGAGCGCTTGTTGCGATTGAAGCTCATCGACACCACTGATTCACCGCCCTGCCAGGGCGGCCCCAGCTTGCGCCCGACATCGCCGGCCGGGGATTCGATCTTGGTCACCTCGGCGCCCATGTCGCCCAGCAGCATGCCGCAGGCAGGGCCGGCGCCGACCATCGAAAAGTCGAGCACGCGAATGCCGGCGAGGGCGCCGTTGATCGAACTCATGTGATTACGGGGCTGGGTGGATTCGACCAGGCTCAGGGTTCAAGCTTGAGGCCGATTTCCCTGATCGTCTTTTGCCAGCGCAAGGTGTCGCGGCGGATCAGTTCGCCCATTTGCTCGGCATTGAGGTAGCTCACCTCGAAACCCTGGCCGGTCAAGCGATCACGGATGTCGGCGCTGGCGAGCGTGCGGGCGATCTCGGCCGACAGCCGCGCCACCACCTCTTTCGGGGTGCCGGCCGGCGCCAGGATCGAATACCAGAGCGGCACCTCGAAGCCGGGCAGCGCCGCTTCGGCGATGGTTGGCAGGTTCGGCATCGCGGCCGAACGTTTGGTGGTGGTCACCGCCAGTGCGCGCAGCTTGCCGGCCTTGATGTGTGGTTCGAGCGACGCCATGGTGCCGATCGCCGCCTGCACCTGGCCGCCGAGCAGGTCGGCGATCGCCGGGCTGGTGCCCTTGTAGGCGATGTGCGTGATCTGCACGCCGGCGGCATGGTTGAACACCTCGAAGGCGATGTGTTGCGGCGTGCCATTGCCCGGGGTGGCGTGGTTGAGCTTGCCGGCGCCTGACTTGGCCAGCGCGATGAATTCGCGCACATTCTGCGCCGCCACGGCCGGATGCACCGCCAGCACCATTGGCACCGAGGCCACTTGCGCCACCGGCGCGAAGTCTTTTTCGATATCGAACGGCAGTTTGGCGATCAGCCAGGGGTTGATCGTCACCTGGTTGGAGGCGATGACAATCGTCGAGCCGTCAGGTGCCGCCTTGGCCGCCGCCTCGGTGCCGATGTTGCCGCCGGCACCGGCGCGGTTGTCGATCAGCACCGGCTGCCCCAGCAGTTCGGCCAGCTTCGGCGCCAGTGCGCGCGCCAGGATGTCGTTGCCGCCGCCCGGCGGGAACGGCACGATCAGGCGAATCGGCTTGTCGGGAAATTTTTGCGCATGCGTGAGAGGTGCGGCACCCAGCAGGGCCAGCACGGCGCAGGCGGGAAAAATGGTATTGGCGAACCTGGTGATCGCCTTGGTGAAGCGCTTCATTCTGTCTCCGGGCGTTTGGGGAGCGACCGCGGCGCGATTGTAGCGCCGCCGGCGGCGCCCAAGAGGGAGTGTTCGCCGCGCCACGCGGCGTTCACGGCGCCGCAAGAAGCCGCGACCGCACCTTATTCCAGGCGTTCGTCGCTCGGTGCGATCTCGGTCAGCAGATCGCGGATCAGCGCCTTGTTGGGCAGCGGCGCGATCTGCATTTCGCGTGCTTCAAGGCGTGCGGTGCAGGCGTACTGCGTCTTGCCGTCGATCTGCATCATGCATTCCTTGCAGGCGTTCGCGTTGATGCAGGAAAAGCGGAACGCGAGGGTCGGATCGTCGTGGCTGCGAATCCAGCGCAGGCCGTCCAACACCGATTGCCCGGATTCGAACGGCACTGTGCGTGATTCGCTGCGCGCCGGTTCGCCTGACCCGCCGCGGCGGATCGTCAGCGTTGCCATCAGCGGGAGAGTGTCTGCCGGTGTCATGCGAGTGCCTCCTGTGCCTGCGGCACCGCGCGTTGCGTGATCGCGAGCGCTCCGGCGTCGAGCGTCACCACCTGATTGACCACCCAGTGCGCTTCCAGCCCGGGATGATCCTCGCGCTGGTGCGCACCGCGACTCTCGGTGCGCAGCAAGGCGGCGCGGGTGACGGTTTCGGCCACCAGCAGCATGTTGCGCAGATCGAGCCAGTCGAGACGCGCGGCGTCGAAGCTGTCGAGCGCACGGGGTGGCAGTTCGCCCAGCGCGGCGCGCATGGCGGTCAAATGTTCAAGTGCACGGGTGAGGCCGGCGGCAGTGCGGAACGGGCCGACATCGTCGGCCATCAGGGCCTGCAGGTTCACCAGCATCTCGGCCGGGTTGAATGACAGCGTGCGCGCCACGCCGCTGGCGAGCGCGGCTTCCGCGGCCGACAGCGCGCCATCCCAGGCGGCGGCGCCCGGCTTGCCTGCAAAGGCTGCCGCACTGCGCCCGGCGGCGCGGCCGAAGGCAAAGGCTTCGGTGATCGCATTGCCGGACAGGCGGTTGGCGCCATTGGCGCCGCCGACTGCTTCGCCGGCGGCGTAGAGGCCAGGCACCCGGGTGGCCATGGCGGTGTCGACCCGTACCCCGCCCATGTGATAGTGGGCGATCGGCGCCACTTCGATGGCGTCGCGCGTCAGGTCGATGCCCTGCCTGGCCAGGCGCTCGATCACCGGGCCGAAGGCTGCGCGCAGTTCTTCGGCACTGCAATGGCGAAACGACAGGTAGGCGCCGCCATGCGGCGAGCCGCGCCCGGCTTCCACCTCCTTGGTGATCGCATAGGTGGCGAGATCGCGGGTCACCACGTACTTGCCGGATTCGGCCATGCCGTAACGCTCGGTGAATTCTTCCATCGCGCCATTGAGCAGCCGCCCGCCCAGCTTGTAGCGGAACGGGTCCCACATGATCGGGTCCATGCCGATCAGGCGCGGCGCCAGATGGCCGATCGGGAAAAACTGCACGAACTCCATGTCGATCAGTTCGGCGCCGGCGCGCAAGGCCAGCGCGTAACCGTCGCCACCCATGTTGGCCGAGGCGCTGTTGCGCCGATACAGCCGGGTCAGGCCGCCGGTGGCGATGATGGTGGCTTTGGCCGCGATGCTGACCACCTTCGAGGTCGGCGCATGGATGGCGATGGCGCCGGCGCAACGGCCGTCGCGCATCGCCAGGTCGGTGACCACCAGATCGCCGATGCGGCGAATGCCGGGGGTGCGGATCACCTGGGTGCGCAGGGTGCGCGATACCGCCGGGCCGGTGTTGAGGAAGTCGACGTAGACGCAGCGCGGCCGGTCATGGCCCGGCGCCATCACCGCGCGCAGGCGATTCGGCAGCGCATCAGCGGCGTCGGGAACGCGCGCCCAGCCAACCCCCCAGCCATCCATCTCGCGGATGCACTCGACGCCTTCCTCGCACAGCACGCGCGCCAGCGCCGGGTCGCACAGGCCGCGCCCCGCCTTGACGGTATCGGCCAGATGGTGTTGCCAGTGGTCCGGGGTTTGCTCGCCAACCGCCGCGGCCACCGTCATCTGCGCCATCACCGTCGCGCCGCCGCGCCCGATCAGGCTGCGGTCGAGCAGCACCACTCGCGCACCGCGCCGCGCCGTCTCGATGGCGGCATACATGCCGGCGCCGCCGGCGCCGATGATCAGAACGTCGGTATCGATATGCATTGGGGTGGGTTGTCGGGAAATTGCGAAAGTCGAAGTTGCAGAACCCGGTAGGCCATCTGCCGCGGTCGCCGCCAGCGGCAACCGGCGAACGACGAACGACGATTCAGCTGGCCATCCAGGAAATTCTGCGGCGATCGCGAAGGCGGCGGGCATGTTCCGGCGCCGCCGTCCGCTTTGCGATTGACTCTGCATTATCGGGGAAATTGCGACTTTGCCCAAACCCGGAAGGCGGTTGCAACGGCAGGCGCGGTCGGCGCCCGGCAGGTTCCGCGAGCGGCGACAGGCGGATTGCCCGGCGGGCGCTGCCTATGTCAGGTGCAGCCGACCCGCAGGGGGGATCCTGCTCGTCGACGGCGTGACGCCTGCGGTCGGAAGGGAGCGCAATTCGACGCCGCAGGCGCGATTCCGCCCGCCAGCCTTGGCCAAATACAATTGTGCATCCGCCTCGCGCAAGAACTCCGCGGGACTGCCGTCCGGACCTGCGGATTTGCTGCACACCCCCAGGCTCACGGTAAGGACCGGCGCCACGTCCGAGGCGGCGTGCTCGATCTGCTGCGCCAGTACCTGTTGGCCGAGTTGTTCCGCCAGTTGCAGGGCACCAGACAAGTCGGTGTCCGGCAGCAGGCAGACGAACTCCTCGCCGCCGTAACGGGCGATCAGGTCGCCGGGTCGCTTGAGACTGCCCTTCAAGGTGGTGGCCACCCGCTGCAGGCATGCGTCGCCCGCCTGGTGACCGTAGTTGTCGTTGTAGCGCTTGAAGAAATCGACGTCGAGCAACACCACGCTCAGGGCCGTGCCCTGGCGCGTTGCACGGCCCCACTCGACGGTCAGCGATTCGTCGAATTGCCTGCGGTTGGGTACCCCGGTCAGGCTGTCGATGTAGACCCAGTGGCGCAGCAGGTCGGACTGGTACTTCAGCGTCAGGTGGGTCCTGACCCGGGCGCGCACGATGCGCGGGTTGATCGGTTTGGAAATGAAGTCCACCGCGCCCGCATCCAGGCCACGGGTTTCGGCCGCTTCATCGCTGTGGGCGGTGACGAAAATCACCGGGATATCGCGCGTCGCGATGTCGTCCTTGAGGCGCCGACACACCTCGTGGCCGTGCATTTCGGGCATCTCCACATCCAGCAGTACCAGATCGGGCTGCATGGTCCTGCAGGTTTCCAGCGCCTGCGCACCGCTAGTGGCCATCAACACCTGATGGTCGGCGAAGAACACCTTGTAGAGAACCTGGATATTGATTGGCTGATCATCAACGACCAGCAGAACCGGCCGGTGCGGCGGCTGAACCGGAGCATGGCCGGTCAATCCGTGGCCGGTTGGAGTCGCCGCGCTCATGCCGGCTCACCATCGGTCAGTTGCCTGCACAAAATCAGGGCGCGAGCGAAATCAAGCGCGTTGACCGCCTCGTCGAGTGGTCGCAGCCGGTGCCCGAGGTCGGCGCCGTACTGTCGTTGCAGGTCGGCCATCGCAGTGGTTGCCGCCATGTCGGCGTTGCGCAAGTGTGCGGCCAGGGTACGCAAGGCCGCCTGCAGGGGCACGGCGTCGGTGCTGGTCGACGAATCGCGGGGCTCTGCGTCGGCGGCATGCAGGGCATCGAGCAAGGCGGCGAGAGCGGGGCCGGCTTCGGTCATCGCGGTGCCGGCCCGCTGCAGCGCCCTGGCCACGGTGGCTGGCGCGGTGTTGTCCGTCAATTGCTGTTCGGCGCCAGCGGCGACAGTCGCGAGCTGGTGGGCGCCAAGCGTGGCGGCCAGGCCCTTGAGGGAGTGCAGCGCGCGCGCCGCATCCGCCATCCGGCCAGTGGCGACACAGGTACCGACTTGTTCGGCCATGTTGGGCAGATCGGACGCGAAGGAGCGCAGCAGGCGCCGGTAGACCGCCGCATCGCCGCCGAGGCGAAGTACTGCTCCTTGGATGTCGACCGCCGCGGCGGTGGCCGCCGCGCGCACCGCGGCAGACGGCGCCGGCGGTCGCGTGGAGAGTGCCCCCGCGCCCGCTTGCTGGCGCCCGGTGTGCTTGCGCAGCACACGAACCAGGTGGTTGATGTCGAACGGCTTGCCGACGTGATCGTTCATGCCGGCGGCCAGGCAAGCCTCGCGGTCCGCAGCCATCGCATTGGCGGTCATCGCCACGATCGGCAGGGTTTGCAATCCGAAGTCGGCGCGGATGCGGCAGGTCGCGGTAAAGCCGTCCATCACCGGCATCTGCAGATCCATCAACACAATATCGAACTGCGGCAGGGCAGCGGCGACGGCGTCGATCGCCTCCTTGCCATCATTTGCGATCTGCACAAGCGCGCCTTCATGCTCGAGCAACTCGCGCGCCACCTGCTGGTTGTTGCGATTGTCTTCCACCAGCAGCAGGCGGATGCCGGCCAGCCGGGGCCGGTAATCGGCCGGTCCGGACAGCGATCCAGGCGGTCGCGCGCGGGTGGCTGCGGCGTCGACCACCGCGTCCAGCAGCATCGAGGCAGTGATTGGCTTGACCAGAAAACCGTCGAGCAATGCCTGCTCGGTCTGATTGCGTTCGGTCAGCAACTCGCGGCCCTGCGCCGTCGTCATCACGACGATGGGGGCGGAATCGGCAAGGCCGAGGTCGCGAATGCGTGCACTGGTTTGCCAGCCATCCATTCCCGGCATCTGCCAGTCAATGAACACGGCCCGGTACGCGACGCCGGCGGCCGCCTGGCGCTGCAGCATTTCCAACGCATCTTCACCGCCGGCGGCGCCATCGACGATCCAGCCAAGAGACTGGCCCATGCGCGCGAGCACGTCGCGTGCCAGCGGGTGGTCATCGACCACCAGTGCCCGCCACGCGGCCGGCGCCGGCGGCGCGGCAGTGGCAACGCCGATAGCGGCAGCAGCAACCGGCAGGGCGATATCGAAATGAAACAGGCTGCCCTGATTCGGCACGCTGTCGATCTCGAGCTTGCCGCCCATCAGCGCGACCAGACGCTGGCTGATGGCCAATCCCAGGCCGCTGCCGCCGTAGCGCCGCGTGGTCGACGTTTCGGCTTGTGTGAAGCCGGTGAAAATGCGCGCCTGGTCCTCCACGGCGATGCCGATGCCGGTATCGTGCACCGCGAAGCGCAGCACGACATCGGCGTCGTTCTGTTGCAGCATTTTCACCGACAACACGATCTCGCCTTCACTGGTGAACTTGATGGCGTTGCCCGCCAGGTTGATCAACACCTGCTTGAGGCGCATGGCGTCGCCCACCAGGCGGTGCGGCAATGCCGGATCGATGTCGAACAGCAGTTCGATCTTCTTGTGCCCGACGCCGACCGCCAGGATCACCGACAGGTCGTGCAGCAACTGGTCGAGGCGGAACGGTTGCGGGTCGAGATGCATCTTGCCGGCCTCGACCTTGGAAATGTCGAGGATGTCGTCGAGCAGTCCGAGCAGGGAGCGCGCGGCATCGGCGGACTTGGCCGCATAGTCGGTCTGACGGGCGCTGAGGTCGGTCCGCTGCAGCAACGCGAGCATGCCAAGAATCGCGTTCATCGGCGTGCGGATCTCGTGGCTCATGTTGGCCAGGAACCGGCTCTTGGCGCGCGACGCCTCTTCGGCTGCCTCGGTGGCGCGCACCAGTTCGGTGATGTCGACGCGGAAGCCGGCGGTGTGGCCGTCCGCCATCTTGCGTTCGATGATGCGCAGGCTGCGACCGTCGTCGAGTTTCACCACCAGACTGCAATCGCCGGCACGATGGATGGCCACGCGCTCGGCCACCCATTGGTCGACCCGCCCGACGGCTTCCGGATACTGGCCGCGTTCCGCACCCTTGCGCAGAAGTTCCTCGAAGGGAATGCCGGGCACGACAAGATCGCTCGACAGCGGATACGCCTGACGGTACTTGTCATTGCAGAACACCAGGTGGTCGTCGGGGTCGAACAGGACGAAAGCCTCGTCGATGGCGTCGATCGCGCCGCGCAGCAATTGTGCGCTGCGCTCGATCTCCGCCTGCGCCGCGCGGCTGCTGGTGATGTCGACATAAGTCGTCACGAACCCGCCGCCCGGCATCGGCGCGCGCCGAACCTCCAGCTGCGTGCCATCTGGCCGCGTGCGTTCGAAGTGGTGTGCCAGGTTCAATTGGCGCGATGTCTTGAGCAGATCCGGCAACCTGCCAGCGATGTCAGCGCCGCCTGTTTGCGTGGGGCTGGGGTCGCAGCGCAAGAGGTCATCGAGATGGAGTGTCGGCGCATCGAAAAGCGCGTCCGGCAACTCCAGCAGGCGGCGAAATTCCCGGTTCGAGGCCACCAGCTTCATGTCGGCATCGAATACCGAGAGACCGCACGGCAGGTTCTCGAGAACACTGTTGATCACTTCGTTGCTGCGCCGCAAGTCGGCCTCGATCTGTTTGCCGGTGGTGATGTCGGTGCGAATCGAGATGTATTTCTCGATCCTGCCATCAGCGCCCTTGAACGGTGCGATGAAGGTATCGACCCAGTAGAGCGAGCCGTCTTTGGCGCGGTTGCACAGTTCGCCGCGCCAGGGCGTGCCGGCATGGATGTCGCGCCAGAGGGCGCGCCAGAATTCAGGAGGGTGCGAACCGGAATTGATAATCCGATGGTTGCGGCCGACCAGTTCCTCTCGGCAGTAGCCGCTGATCCGGCAGAATGCGTCGTTGACCTCGGTGATGCAGCCTGCGCCATCGGCTACCGATACGATCGCGTGCAGATTGAGGGTCTGCAGCAGCGCATCGTTGTCGCGCAGGGCGGCTTCAAGCTGTTCGCGCGCCTGGTGTCGCTCGGTGACATCGCTGCCGATTTCCATGAACCCTGTCAATCGGCCTTCTGCATCGTGGAGCGGCTGAATCTCGGTGTCCACCCAGTACAGTCGACCGCCCTTGGCGCGATTGAGGATCTCGACCCGGCAATCGGTGCCGGCGGCGGCCGAGTCTGCGAGCGCCTTGAGTGCCGCCGGATCCGCGCTGCCGCTGCCGAGAAGCTCGGCCGGAGTGCGGCCCAGGGCGTCGGCGGCGGAATAGCCGGTGATGCGGGTGAAGCCCTGGTTGATCCAGGTGATGCGCAGGTCGCGGTCGGTGATCGTGACCGCGTTGGAGGTGTGCCTGACCACCTGCGCCATCCGGTCGAGATCAGCGGTCATGCGGCCGGCCAGCGACTCGGCGCGCCGCCGTCCCGATACCTGTTGCCACAAGACGGCCGCGAGCAGGGCGCTGATCAACGCGCCGGCGGCGAACACCACCTTTGGTGCGGTGTTTCCAGCCAACACCGAGGACGCGCCGCTGACCCGCAGCGTTAGGTCGCGGCCGGGCAGTGACAGGGTTCGGGTGGCTTGAAAACGATGGTCGGTTGCGCTGGCGGCGCCGGGCGCGGCGTCGCCTGCTGCAAAGATTCGACTGGCGGCAGGTGTGCCGTTGGCGGCATCGAACAGCTCGAAGCTGGCGCGCCCTGCCACCACGTCGTGCAGGCCATCCAGAAGCTCGGCGATGACAATCGGCGCGTAGAGGATGCCGACCAGCGCCGCCCTTCGTTCGGCGATGGTCGCCGGGCGCGTATCGGCGGCGTACATCGGCACGTAGAGCAGCATGCCGGGGGTCTGGCGATTGTCCTGTACCAGGGTGATTGCGGCCGTCAGGGTCGGTTGGCCGGTGTCGATGGCGTATTCGATCGCGGCGCGGCGGCGCGGTTCCGACCCGGTGTCGAGGCCCATGGCGCCAGCGTTGCGCGACCCGGGTTCGATCAACTTGATGACGTAGAGATCGTCATGGCTCCGGTCCACCAACTCGCGGATGGCGAACTGCGGCGCGCCGTCGGCACGCTCGTCGGCAACAAAAGCACCGAGGTCACGGCGCATGACGCGATGGATCAACCCGAAGCCGCGTACGCCGGGGAACTCATGCGGCAGGTCGCGCGATTCCACATATCGCCGGAACTCGCCGCGCCGCACTTTTTCTTGAACCGCGTATAGCCCGCGAGCGCCCTTCAAGCCGTAAATCGGTTGATGGAATCGCCGCGTGACCTCGTCGGAAACGCGGGTGACGACATGGCTGAACTCGGTCGCGGCGGTCGCGTCAGCGCCGGCGCGCAGCCAGAGCGCGATTTCGGCAGACAGCCACAGCCCCAGGAGAAGGACAAAAAGCGGCAGCGCGGCACGCAGGTGCCAATGCTGTTGCAGGTTGTATTTCATCAACGGTATCCCCTGTGCCCGGCTGCAGACCAAGTCTGGGCATGCCCGCATGGCGCCTTGCGCAAAGTGTGCGTCGGCGACGGCAACGGCGATCAGCGGATGAGGCGGCGGTTTGGCCTTCTATTGAGGCGATGGCAGTCTGCCGATTGTGGGCCGACGGCAAGGGCTGGCGCCGGTATCGGCAGATTGTTGGCTTTCCATTTGCCGTTCAGGGTGCGACCGGACGCGGCACGCGCGGCCAGCGATAAGGCCGCGCATGGTATTCGTCGTCAAGCGACGCCGGTGCGTGCCGTCTGCCGCGGATCGTGCCGACGGCGCAGGTTGCGACGGGACTACCGCAGCGTGACCGCGTGCGTGCACCACGCGTTGTGTGGACGCGCCCGCCGGCGTGCCTATTTGCGAAAGCCGAGAATGCCGGAGGAAGTCGAGCGGGCGTCGCGACTGGCCCAGCGCCCGCCATCGACGCGGGTGAAGAAATCGAGCAGCGCGCGGTTGAAGGGCTCGGGATCCTCAAGGTTGATGGTGTGGCCGGCCTGCGGCAGCACCACCAACCCGGCGCTCGGAATCGCCCGCTTCATCAGCAGCGCCGGTTCCAGGCAGGGGTCGTCTTCGTCGCCGGTGACGATCAGGGCGGGCACCGTGATCTTCTTCATCTCGCCTTCAAGCTCCCACAGCGACGGCCGCTTCATCTGCACCCCGCGCATGGTGTTGGCCTGGCCCTGCCAGTCGTGCTCGCCCAACTGCTGCGCGAACTCGGTCCAGCCGCGCGGGTCCTTGTTCTGGTACTGCACCCGCGTCGGCCCGATCGCATACTGCTTCGAGGTCTCGGCGCCGTTGGTCTCGAACAATCGCGCCGCCGCCTCGCATTCCTTCTGGAACTTCTCCTTCTCCGATGGCGCCGCGCCATAGCCGCAACCGGCGATCACCAGGGAGCGCGCGCGGCCGGGGTAGGTGATGCCGGCATGCAGGGTGGCGAACCCGCCCATCGAAAGCCCGGTGATATGCGCACGCTCGATCTTCAGATGGTCAAGCACGGCGATGATGTCGTCGCGCGCATGGGCCTGCGAATACAGCGCCGGATCGGCCGGAATGGCGGAGGGCTTGAAGCCGCGAGCGCTGTAGGTGATGACGCGGTAGTAGCGCGAGAAAAAGCGCATCTGCGCCTCCCAGCTACGCCAGTCGCCGGCGAATTCGTGCACGAAAATCAGCGGCGTGCCGGCGCCGGCTTCTTCGAAATAAAGGCTGACGCCGTCCTTGGTGAGTGCGTTGGGCATGGGAAAACCACCTTGGTGGAGAGGTTTAGGGTTTGCGGATGCGAACCGTGGCGGCGTGACGCTGCCAGTCAGGCACTACTTTACTAGGCTTGCCGGGGTTGTTGAGGAGACGCGAATCCACAGCTACGACACGCAACGCCTTGGTGTGGCGACGAACACCGGATTGCGTGCGGCCCCGGCGAATTCTGTCGAAAAAATTTACATGAGTGTTCCCACGGCCGCGCCGCATTTTCGCTCGATGTTTATCGCAATGGCTCAAGTACCTGATTATTTTTGATTTTCTGATTTCCTGGTGGGGACTGGTGTTTTGATGGCATGAGATATGCAGCCCCGCGCTGAGGGACCGTGCGGGAGCATCGGTCGTCCAGTATCACCTCGCACAAAGCCAGGTCCCATCCGATCCATCATTGAATTTTTGTGATTGAAGGGGGTTAGCATGCGTGCAAACAGGCAACTTGCAGCGGTCTTGGCGTTTGGGCTGCTGACTTGCGGTTCGAGTGTCAATGCCGACTGGGTCACGATCCAGCAGGACTACAACTCTTACGGTCATCTCGGCAACGCCGGCGAGAACTGTGCGCCAACGGCGACCGCGAACTCGTTTCAATACCTGCAAAACCGCTATGGTGCGCGGGCGGGAAATCTGGTGCCCGGCGCCGGCACCGATCTTGAGAGCGCGCGCGATAAGCTCATCAACGGCTGGACCAACGCCGGTGGTGTGCAGCGGGCAGGCATGGGAAGTTGCGGTGCCAGCGCGAAGAGTTGGTGGGAAACCAAAGCCCAGTGGGTGGAGGATTTCGGCACCGGCAAGCTCAAGCTCGCTGGGCAAGTGCATTTGAACGGAGGCGCGAATCCGTTTGCTGGCTGGTTCGACGGCGGTTACCTGCAGGACATCTTCCCACAATGGGATTTCCTCTGGACCGAACTCGCGCATGGCGAAGATATCGAACTTGGCATACGGTTCCGCGATGGCGCGCATGCCATCACGCTGACCAGCCTCAAGTTCGACGACCAGAACGGCAACGCCCAGTGGGACAACGGCGAGGCGCGCAAATTGGACTATCTTGATCCCAACGACACGAGCCGATTGATAGAGGCCGATCTGACCATCCTCAACGATGGCTCGCTGGGGTTCCGTTGGGACAACGGCAACAACGCGGCCAGGGACGCGTATATCGATCTTGCCTATACCGAAAGCGTTCCGGAACCCGGCGTGTTGGCGCTGTTCGGGTTGGCGCTGATGTTTCTCTTTCTGAGCGGCATGAATCAACGGAAAAAAGGGGGCGGGATCGAATTGATTTCTGCACGCGCGCGCCTAAAAATGTACCCCTACGGAAACTTGTAACTGAACACGGGGTGCCGTCTTCGTCTTCGCCGGTCAAGCTGCTGATGCGTCTGGGAAAAATCGCCTGAACTACCGCGAATGCATGGCAGGGGTCGTCTACGTGCAATCCGACCCCATCGGGCTTGCCGGCGGGATCAACACGTACTTCTACGCCTCCAGCCAGCCGTGTACGAAGCATCTTTGTTGATAGAAGAGTCGGTTGCTTTTGGCGATTCTCGTGGCTATCGGGTGTTGCCTGACATTTCCCGAAAAATCTACAACTTCTCATCGCCGTCGCGTGGTGCCGCGCCGCTTTTGCGTTTCAGAATGCGCTTGAGTGCAGCGAGGTCAGCGCGCGATTTTCGCTCGGCAAAGTATTCCGCCGTGTTTAGCACGGCGAGTTTTTCCGCCACCGCCGTGGCAACAAACTGGTTCATGCTCGTGCCTTCACTCTTCGCCATTTTTTCTACCGCGGCCTTGATCGAGCGTGGCAGGCGCAACGGGTAGGTGGTGGAATCACTCATTGTTCATCCTTTCAGCAACGCCAGCGCGTCTCGCGGCAGCAATAGATTCGAAGCTTACCGAACCGATCTGCATCCAGATGCGAATGTCATGCGACTTGCCCTAGCGCGCGGCAATCCCCAGCAACTCGACCTCGAAATTGAGCGTCGCGTTGGGCGGAATCACGCCGCCGGCGCCGCGCTCGCCGTAGGCGATGGCGGGCGGGCAGGTGAGGCGCGCCTTGCCGCCGACTTTCATCAACTGCACACCCTCGGTCCAGCACTTGATCACGCCGTTCAACGGGAACTCGAGCGGTGTGCCGCGCTTGTAGGAGCTGTCGAATTCGCGGCCGTCGGGGAAGGTGCCCCTGTAATGCACTTTCACCGTATCGCTCGCGCGCGGGTTTGCGCCGCTACCTTCGGTCAGCGAGAGGTAAGAGAGGCCGCTGGCAGTGGTGGTCGCGGCCGGCGTGGTTTGTGCATGTGGGGTGGAATACAGGGGCAGGGCCAGAATTACGGCAAGTACCAGGCGTTTCAAGATGAACCTCCAGCGAATGGGCGAGGCGCCATTATGTCGCCCCGCGCCGGTCTGACGCGGGTCGATCGGTGTGCGACACGGTTGCACCGTGGCTTCGGCGATACGGGCAATACCGGCTTGCGGTTGAACGTGTGTTGCGGCCAAGTTCCAGGCTCACGCAGTTTCCGGGTTTCCGGAACCCGCGAATCGCTCTTGGGGCGGCGGCCGATTCGCGTTATATTCGCAAGTCATCCAGCACAACCCGACCTCGCGAAGCGGCGTCGGTGCAACCAATAGGGATCAGGCATGTCGGTTACGGTTTCGATGCAGGTCAATGGCAAGGCGGTCAGCCACGAGGTGGAGGAACGCACCTTGCTTGTCAATTTCATTCGCGATGTGCTGCGCCTGACCGGCACCCATGTCGGTTGCGACACCGCCCAATGCGGTGCCTGCACCATCCATCTCGACGGCCGGGTGGTCAAGAGTTGCAACATCCTGGCGATGCAGGCCGAAGGCGCGTCGGTCACCACCATCGAGGGCGTGGCCGCCGCCGACGGCACCCTGCATCCGATGCAGGAGGCGTTTCGCCTGGAGCATGGCCTGCAATGCGGTTTCTGCACGCCGGGCATGGTGCTGAGCGCGATCGATCTGGTCCGGCATACGCCGCAGCCGACCGAGGCGCAGGTGCGCGAGCAGCTTGACGGCAACCTGTGCCGCTGCACCGGTTATCACAACATCGTCAAGGCGGTGATGGCCGGCGCCAAGGCCGTCGCCAACTGATTGGTGGCCGCCATCGAACCGGCATCGACAACCCGCACCTGACCTACGGAACTCAAGCATGTACGCATTCAAATATCAGCGCGCGGAATCGGTCGAGGGCGCCGCTACGAGCCTTGCCGCCGCACCGGAGGCGAAGCTCCTGGCCGGCGGCCAGAGCCTGATCGCGGCGATGAAGCTGCGTCTGGCTGACAGCAGCGAGATCATCGACCTCGGCGCAATCAAGGGCTTGTCCGGCATCAGCGTCGAGGGCAAGACCGTGACCATCGGCGCGATGACCCGGCATGCCGAGGTGGCGGCGTCAACTGCGGTGCGCGCCGCAATCCCGGCGCTGGCGGCGCTGGCCGGCGGGATCGCCGATCGCATGGTGCGCAACATGGGCACCATTGGCGGTTCGGTGGCCAACAACGACCCGTCGGCCGATTATCCGGCCGGCCTGTTGGCGCTGGGCGCGACTGTTGTCACCAACCGCCGGCGCATCGCGGCAGACGATTTTTTCACCGGCATGTTCGAAACCGCACTCACTGCCGGAGAAATCATCACTGCCGTGAGCTTTCCGATGCCGGTGCGCGCGGCCTACATGAAGTTCAAGAACCCGGCGTCACGCTATGCGATCGTCGGCGTGTTCGTCGCCGACCTGGGCGCGGTCGTGCGGGTGGCGGTGACCGGTGCGGCGCCCTGTGTGTTTCGGGTGCCGGCGATGGAGGCAGCGTTGACCGCGCGGTTTGCGGCGGAAGCGATCGCCTCAATCTTCGTGCCGCAAGACGGCCTGAATTCCGATATCCACGCGCAAGCCGACCACCGTGCCCACCTGGTCACGGTGATGGCCATGCGCGCGGTCGAGGCGGCGGCGAAATAGGCCGCTTGCGACCGGCCGCCGGCGGCTGAATCCTGGGTGGATATCGGCGGCGGATTTCGCAGCAGCATGTAGCAATCCGGTGCCCCGTTTGATGCACCGGCTATATCGGTTGGCAGGAATATTGCTGCGGTAGCGATCGACGTTGATTCGTCAACCGCATGCCTGGATCGCCGGCACGGTTGAAGAGCGATCGCGCAGCGTGAAGAACATTTGTCCGGAGGTGTGATGGAACCCAAGCAACATCTTGAATTCGTCGGCGTCGATCTCGAAGATCCGCGCTGGGAAGTGCCACCCGGCTACCCGCCGGGGTTTGCGCAGCTGATCCTGGCCTCCGACATCGACGAGACCGCCAAGCGCGGCAGTCGCACCCGCCTGCTGCGACTTCAACCGGGCGCATTCTCGACCGTGCCTTTCGTGCACGACCACTGGGAAGAGGTGTTCCTGGTGCGCGGTGATCTGGTGGTCGGCAATGACGACCGCGGCCAGGGCGGCAAATCGTCGCAGGCATTCACCTACGCCTGCCGGCCGCCGGGCGTGCATCACGGCCCCTTCACCTCGCGCGAAGGATGCCTGCTCTACGAGATTCATTATTACGAAACCAGCGGCAAGAAATGATCGCTGACCCGGCACCTTCTTGCGCTCACAGCGCGTGCGCGGCGCCGGCGCTGATCGTTTGCACTGGAAAAGCCCTTGCTCAAGACCGGGCTTGAACATCTGGAGTCGCTGCGCGACGGTCGGGTGGTCTACATCGGTTCCGAGAAGGTCACCGATGTCACCAGCCATCCGGCGTTTCGCAACGCCGCGCACAGCATCGCGGCGATCTACGACATGAAGGCCGCGCCGGAGAACCGCGACGCCGCGAGCTTCGTCGAAGACGGCGAAACCTTCAGTGCCTACTTTCTGCGCGCGCGCAGCCGCGAAGACCTCGAAAAGCGCACTGCCCTGCACCGCAAGATCGCAGCCATGAGCCATGGCTTGCTCGGCCGCTCGCCCGATCATGTGGCCAGTTTCGTCGCCGGCATGTCGATCTGCCCGGAGGTCTTCGGCACATACGGCGACAACCTGACGCGTTACTACGAGCACATGCGCAGGCATGACATCTACGCCTGCTACGCGGTGATTCCGCCGCAGGCGGCGCGCAACCCGGAGTTCTATGTCAAGCAGAACCTGCCGATTCCGACCCTGCGGGTGGTGCGCGAGGAGGATGACGGCCTGGTGGTGTCGGGCATGAAGATGCTGGCCACCGGCGCGGTATTCGCCAACGAAATCTGGGTCGGCAACCTGATACCGCTGGCACCCAGCCAACTGGCGGAGTCGGTCACCTGCGCCATCCCCTGCAATGCGCCAGGGCTCACGCTGTGGTCGCGCAAGCCCTTCGAGCGCGACGCGCCGGTCGAATTCGACAGCCCGCTTGCCCATCGCTATGACGAGACCGACAGCATGGTGATGTGCGAAGAGGTCAAGGTGCCGTGGGAGAAGGTGTTCGTCCACAACGACGCGGTGTTGGCGCGCGAGATCTACATCCGCACGCCCGCGCACTGTTACGGCAACCACCAGTCGAATGTGCGCTTTCACGCCAAGATGCGGCTCATCGTCGGCCTGGCATCGCGCATCACCCAGGCCTCGGGGGCCGACCAGATCCCGGCGGTGCGCGAAACGCTGGGCCGCTTCGCCGCCCTCGAAGCCACCCTGGGCGGCATCATCGCCGGCCAGATCCAGGATGCCGAAGCCTGGCCGCCGGGGCACAAGACCTACAACCGGCGCTACATGTATGCCGGCCTCAACTGGTGCACCGAGAACCATTCGCAGATCATCGACATGCTGCGCGAGTTGTGCGGCGGCGGCGTGTTCCAGATGCCGGCCGACATTTCGGTGCTGCAGGATGCGCGCATGCGCGCGATGTTCGAGCAATACTGGCAGACCCCGCAAATGGGTGCGACCGCACGCATGAAGCTGTTCAAGCTGGCCTGGGATCTGGTCGGCTCGGAATTCGCCGGGCGCCACCAGCAATACGAAAAATTCTATGCCGGTGCGTCGTTCATCATCCGCAACCACAATTTCCGCGAGACGCCGTGGGACGAACTGCACGGTGTCGTCGATGGCCTGCTCGCCAGCTATGATGTGCCGGCGTAAACGGGATGGCGACGGCGAAAACGGGGCGCCCCGGCGTCGCGGCGCGCGCGATCACACCATGACGCCCCCGGCCGCTTCGAATGTTGTGATTTCCCAAGGAGGATGAGATGTCGCTGAATGCTTTCGATCGTCGCAAGTTCCTGGTGGCCGGCTCCGCCGCTGCCGGGCTGGCCGGTTTTCCGGCGATTGGCCGCGCCCAGGGCGCCAAGGTCAAGGTGGGGCTGATGTTGCCATATACCGGTACCTTCGCGCCGCTCGGCGTCGCCATCGAGAACGGTTTTCGCCTGGCCCTGCAGGAGGCGGGCGGCAAGTTCGGTGGCCGCGAGATCGAGTTCTCCAAGGTCGACGACGAATCCGATCCCGCCAAGGCCACCGACAACGTCAACAAACTGGTCACCCGCGAAAAGGTCGACATGCTGCTCGGCACGGTGCATTCGGGGGTGGCCGCCGGCATGATCCGCGTTACCCGTGAAGCGGGCACCCTGCACATCATTCCGAACGCCGGCTTCGCGCCGGTGACCGGACCGTTGTGCGCGAAGAACATCTTTCGCACCTCGTTTTCGAACTGGCAGTCAGGTTTCGCGATGGGTTCGGTGATGGCCAAGCGCGCCAACGTGAAGAATGTGGTCACCCTGTCGTGGCGCTACGCCGCGGGTGAGGAGAGCGTCAAGGGTTTCAAGGATGCCTTCCTCAAGGCTGCCGGCAAGAGCATTGTCAAGGAATTGTGGATTCCGTTTCCCAACGTCGAGTTCCAGGCGCTGCTCACCGAGATCGCGTCGCTCAAGCCGGATGCGACCTATTCGTTCTTCGCCGGCGCCGGCGCCGCCAAATACCTCAAGGACTACGCACAGGCGGGTTTGTCGAAGACGGTGCCGCTGGTCGGCCCCGGCTTCCTCACTGACGGCGTGCTGGAAGGGCTGGGTGGTGCCGCCGAAGGGGTCGAGACGGCGCTGCACTACGGTGACGGCATCGACACCGCAAAGAACAAGGCGTTTCGCCTGGCCTATGCCAAGACCTTCAAGCTTCAGCCCGACGTGTATGCGGTCGCCGGCTACGACTCCGGCATGTTGTTCGCCGCCGGGATGACGGCGGTCAAGGGCGATATCTCGAAGAAGGCAGAGCTCATCAAGGCGATGGAGGCGGTGCGCCTCGACAGCCCGCGCGGACCCCTGAGCCTGTCGAAGGCGCACAACCCGATTCACGACAATTACCTGCGCAAGGTGGTCGGCAACGAGAACCGGGTCACCGAGGTCGCCGTCAAGGCGCTTGACGATGATCCGGCGATGAGCGCTGCATGCAGGATGCCGGCCTGAGCGCGTGAGAATAAATCTGGTGCGCCGGCCAATCTCGCGCCTGCGATGCTCGCCGTAAAGGAGTACGACTGCGCTTCTCGACGCAAGCTTGGCCCGCTCGCTACGATTTCTTCTCACGCGCTGAACGTCACGGTCCGGGAGCATTGATTGCACAATTTGCGGTGGCCGGCCGCATGAGCGCGTGGTGGCAGGGCGGCCGCCGCGGCGACGTGCCGGCGTCTGGCAGGGGGCGCAAATAGCGATGGATTTCAATACCTTTCTGATCCAGCTGTTGAACGGCGTGCAGTACGGGCTGTTGCTGTTCCTGGTGTCCAGCGGCCTCACGCTGGTGTTCGGCATCATGGGCATCATCAACGTCGCACACGGCAGCTTCTACATGATCGGTGCCTACCTTGCCTGGTCGCTGGCTGCGCAAATGGGCAGTTTCTGGGTTGCCCTGCCGGCGGCGATCGTGCTCTCGGTGGCCATCGGGGTGGTGCTCGAGTGGCTGGTGGTGCGCTGGCTGTACAAGCGCGATCACCTGTATCAGGTGCTGTGCACCTACGGCCTGATCCTGGTGTTCGAGGAGCTGCGCAGCGTGCTGTGGGGCGACGATGTGCGCAACCTGCCGGTGCCCGCCCTGCTGAACCATTCGATTCCGCTGACCGACACCCTGTCCTACCCGGTCTACCGGCTCGGCATTTCGGTGGTCTGCATCGCGGTGGCCGCCGGCCTCTACTACGTGATCCAGAAAACCCGCCTGGGCATGACCATTCGCGCCGGCGCCAGCAACCGCGACATGGTGCAATCGCTGGGCATCAACATCGGACTGGTCTACCGTATCGTGTTCGCCGCCGGCATCGCACTGGCCGCCTTCGCCGGCATGATCGCGGCGCCGGTCTCGGCGGTGGCGCCGGGCATGGGCAATCATGTGCTGATCATCTGCTTCGTGGTGGTGGTGATTGGCGGGCTCGGTTCGGTCAAGGGGGCATTGGTGGCCTCGCTGATGATCGGGCTGGTCGACACCTTCGGCAAGGTGCTGCAGTTCCAGGTGGCGGGTGTGAAGCTGTTGCCCGAGCTTTCCAGCATGACGGTGTATGTGCTGATGGCCGTGGTGCTGCTGTGGCGCCCGGAAGGCCTGTTCGGGAAAAAATTGTGACGCGCGAGCGAGCCGCGGACTTGCGCGGGGTCGCGGTGCTGGCGGCGGCGGTGCTGCTCCTGGCCTGCGTGCCGCAGTTCGCCGAGAAGTTCTATGTGCAGTTTTTCGCCAAGATCCTGATCATGGGCATTCTCGCCATGAGTCTGGACCTGCTGCTGGGCTATACCGGCCTGGTGTCGTTCGGCCATGCCGCCTTCTACGGCAGCGCCGGCTATGCGCTGGCCCTGCTGACGCCGCAGTACCAGGCCGCCAACTTCTGGACCTCGTTCCCGCTGGCGATCGCCGCCAGCGCCGTCGCCGCGCTGGCGATCGGGTTCTTCGTGGTGCGCATGCAGGGCATCTATTTCATCATGGTGACACTGGCGTTCGCGCAGATGCTGTTTTTCCTGTTCTACGATACCAAGATCGCCGGCGGCAACGACGGCATTTATATCGATGTGCGGCCGGTGGCGAAGATCGGCGAGTGGCAGCCCTTCAATCTCGACAATTTCGTCCATGTCTATTACCTGGTGCTGCTGCTGTTCGTGGCGACTTACCTGTTGCTGCGGGTGGTGCTGGCCTCGCCCTTCGGCCGGGTGCTGGCCGGCATCAAGGCCAACGAGCATCGCATGCGCTCGCTCGGCTATGCGACCTTCCGCTACAAGCTCGCCTGTTTCGTGCTGGCCGGTGCGCTGGCCGGGGTCGCCGGCTACCTGGCGGCGGTGCAGTTCGGCGTGGTCAACCCGGAAATGATGGGCTGGCACCTGTCGGGCGCGGTGATGATGATGGTGATTCTGGGCGGCATGGGCACGCTGCGCGGGCCGATCCTGGGCGCCGCTGTGTGGATGCTGCTCGAGTTGTGGTTCCAGGATCTGACCAAGCACTGGCACCTGCTGATGGGCGGCTTCATCGTACTGACCTCGATTCTCCTGCCCGACGGCCTGCTCGGCTTCTTTGCGGGTCTCGCACGGCGGGTCAGGCGGCGTGATGACTGAGCCAGTGCTGCGTACCGAAGGCCTGACCCGCCACTTCGGCGGTCTGGCGGCGGTCAGCGATGTTTCGATTGCGGTTGCCAGCGGCCAAGTCCATGCGGTGATCGGGCCGAACGGCGCCGGCAAGTCGACCCTGACCAACCTGCTGTCGGGTGACCTGCCGCCGAGCGCCGGCCGGGTCCTGCTGCGCGGCCGTGACATCACCGGCCTGCCGGCGCACCGCATCGCGCAGCTTGGGGTCGGACGCAGCTACCAGAAGACCAACATTTTCCTGCCGTTCACGGTGTTCGAGAACTGCCGGCTCGCGGCGCAGTCGCGCTTGCCCGGATCGATGCGCTTTTTCCGGCCGGCGTCCGGCTACCGCCAGATCAACGCGGCGGCGGAGGCGGCGCTGGTGGCCACCGGCCTGGAGGCGCGCGCCGGCGTGGTGGCGATGGAAATGTCGCACGGCGAACAGCGCCAGCTGGAGATCGCGATGACCCTCGCCACCAGCCCCGGTGTGTTGCTGCTCGACGAGCCGCTGGCCGGCATGGGCGCGGAAGAATCAGGCAGCATGGTGGCCCTCTTGCGGCGCTTGCGTGAGGGCCACGCCATCCTGTTGATCGAGCACGACATGGATGCGGTGTTCAGCCTGGCCGACACGCTCACGGTGATGGTCAACGGCGTGGTGCTCGAGTCGGGCACGCCGGAGCAGATTCGCATGAGCCCCAGGGTTCAGGAGGCCTATCTCGGCAGCGACGAGGTGCTGCATGAATGAGGCGGCAGTGGCGGCTCTGCGCCGACTGGCGGCTGTGCAGTCGCTGCGGCCGGGCGCGTGTCGGGCCGATGGTCGACACCCAGCGCCCGGCGCCAACCGGACCCGGCAGTCATGAACGCCGTCCCGCTGGTCCAGGCGCGCGGCCTGCACACCTACTACGGCGCCAGCCACATCCTGCATGGCGTCGACTTTGCCATCGCGCGCGGCGAGACGGTGGGCCTGATGGGGCGCAACGGCATGGGCAAGAGCACTCTGTTGAAGAGCATGCTGGGCCTGGTGCCGCCGCGTGCCGGCGAAGTCAGCGTCAACGGCCAACCGGTGACCGGCAGCGCGCCGCATGCCATCGCGCGCATGGGGATCGCCTATGTGCCGGAGGGGCGCGGCATATTTCCCAACCTGTCGGTGCGCGAAAACCTGCTGATGGCGGCGCGCCCGGGTGCGAGCGGGCAGCGCGACTGGACCTTCGAGCGCGTGATGGAGACTTTTCCGCGTCTTGCCGAACGCCTCGGCCACGGCGGCGCCCAGCTCTCCGGCGGCGAGCAACAGATGCTCACCATCGGGCGCGCCCTGATGACCCATCCCGACCTGTTGATCCTCGATGAGGCCACCGAGGGCCTGGCGCCGCTGATCGCGCGCGAGATCTGGGCGATCGTCCGGCGGATCCAGGCGGCGGGCATCGCGACCATCATCGTCGACAAGAACTTCGCCGCCGTTTCCGCGATTGCCGACCGGGTGGTGATCATGGTCAAGGGCAGCGTGGTGTTCGAGGGCGCAAGCGTGGTGCTGCGCGCGCAACCGGAGTTGCACAAGCAATACCTTGGCGTGTAGGCCAAGTCGGCGCATGCTGCCGCGCCGCCGTTACCGGTATCGCGGGATGCGTTCAAGCGATTCAGGCGCCGCCGCTGCCCTGCAGTTTCGGGTAAGTGGCGGCGTCGAAAAAACTGCTGCCGGCGACATACGCGCGACCCGGCGACATGTCGGGCGCGGCACCCGACTCGGCGCTGCCTTCAAAGGTCAGTTCGAGTTGCACGCCACTTGGGTCATAGACGAACAGCTGCCACAACGTGGTGCCCGGCACCAGGAACTCGCGGTAGGCCAGCCCGGCTGCGCGGAAGCGCGCGGCGAACTCGTGAAATCCCGAGCACGCCAGCGAGAGGTGGTCGATTGCCGCGGAACCCACCGGCGCGCGGCCGTCGGTCCCCAGCGCCGGGCCGCCGGCATAGACGTGGATGATCGCCTGGCCACCCGGCAGCGGGCAGGCGAGCCAGGCGCCGGGGTAGCCGAAGTCCGGACGGAACACATCGGCCAGGCCCAGCACATCGCAGTAGAACGCGCGCGTGGCGGCGAGGTCATTGGTCTTGATGGCTACGTGGAACAGGCCGCTGATAATCATGCGATCAGGCTTTCATGAAGTTGGGAAGAGGGGGGCGTAGAGGGCAGGCAGTGGCATGCTTGCGGTGACCGTTGACCCGATTGGTGCGACAGACCGCGCGGGCAGCTGTCATTTCCGCCGTCATGCGCGACGCAGGGCGCGCGCTACTTCGGCGATCAGCCCCGGGCCGCGATAGATGAGCCCGGAGTAGAACTGCACCAGGCTGGCGCCGGCGTCGATCTTGGCGCGCGCGTCGGCGCCGCTCATGATGCCGCCGACGCCGATGATCGGCAGCGCGCCATCGAGGTGCCCGGCCAGCGCACGGATCACCCGGTTCGACGCCTCGAACACCGGTGCTCCGGACAGGCCGCCGGACTCCTCGGCGTGCGGCTGCCCCAAGACCTGTTCGCGCGAAATCGTGGTGTTGGCCGCGATCATGCCGTCGATGCCGTGCTTGACCACGATCCGTGCGATCGCCTCGATCTGCGCCGCATCGAGGTCCGGCGCGATCTTGACCACCAGCGGCACCATTTTGCCGTGGCGGTCGGCGAGGGTCGATTGCTCGCGCTTCATGCGCTTCAGGATCGGGCCGAGCTCGTCCTCGCCCTGCAACTGCCTCAGGTTCTTGGTGTTGGGCGACGAGATGTTGATGGTGGCGAAGCCGGCATGCGGATAGACCTTCTGGTAACAGACCGCATAGTCGTCGGCTGCACGCTCGAGCGGGGTGTCGAGATTCTTGCCCAGGTTGATACCGATCACCCCCTTGTAGGAATGGGACTTGAGGCGCTCGACCAGGAAATCGACGCCGAAATTGTTGAAGCCCAGGCGGTTGATGATGCCGCGCGCGGCCACCAGGCGGAACACGCGCGGCTTCGGGTTGCCCGGCTGGCTGCGCGGCGTGACCCCGCCCAGTTCCATGAAACCGAAGCCGAGCGCGCCGAAACCGTCGATGCATTCGCCGTTCTTGTCGGCGCCGGCGGCGAGCCCGACCGGATTGGCGAATTGCAGGCCCATGACGGTGCGCGGATCAGGTTTGACGCGCGCGGCCACCAGCGAAGACGCGCCGGCGCCGGCGAGCGCGTTCAGGCTCTTCATGGTGAGCGCGTGCGCGGTTTCCGGATCGAGTTTGAAGAGCGCCGCGCGGGCCAGGGGAAACGCGAAACCGAAGGTCATGGGAGCGGGGGAAGGAAGTGGCGCGGGATATCAGGCCGGCAAATCATGCCATCCATTCAAACGGGCAGGCAATGCCGGCGGCATGTGCGCGGACGCGCGCGCAGTGGGTGCGCTGCCGTCAACTGCGGGTCAGATCCATTTGGACACGTTTTCCGCCACCTGGAACTGCGCCAGTGCATCGAGCACCGCGCCGGGCTCCTCGGCAACCACCAGCCACTGCTTCTGCGCAAGCGGCAGGAAGCCGTCGGCGATCATGCGTTCGATCATCGCCAGCAGCGGGTCGTAGAAGCCGCGCGTATTGACAATGCCGATCGGCTTGCGCAGGCCACCAAGTTGCGCGCGGCTCCACATGTCGCTGGTTTCCTCGAGCGTGCCGACACCGCCCGCGAGCACCAGAAAGGCATCCGCGAGGTCGGCGAAGCGATGCTTGCGCAGGGCCATGTCGGCCACTACGTCGCACTGCTGAATGCCGGTGTGCATCATCTCGCGCGACTTGAGGTATTCGGTGATCACGCCATGCACCCGGCCGCCGGCGGCCAGGCTGGCGTTGGCGACCGCGCCCATCAGGCCGCGCTTGCCGCCGCCGTAGACCAGCAACAGGTCGCGTTCGGCGATGATCTTGCCGGTCGCCATGGCGGCCTCGGCGTAGGCCGGATCGTGCCCGGTGTTGGACCCGCAGAAAACGGCGACGGACTTCATGGCGGTGGAATGTGTGGGGCGAAGGTGCACGATTGTACTGGCTCGGTCACGTCTGCCGGCAAGCGCTTTTCGATGCGCCACGCTGCGGATCGGCCGGGCCATCGGCTACAATCGATTGATTCTGCTTTCCGTGCATTTCCCGCGGGAGGCCCTGAACCTCAAGCCCTCCGGGTTCGCGCGCGGCACGTTGCCCGCGGCGCGCATTCGCCTTGGTCCCTTGGTCAACCATTCATGCCCGTTGAATCAAACGAGTTCGTGATTCAGGGAATTACCGTCGATGGCAAGCTGTTCCGGCCCAGCGATTGGGCGGAGCGATTGGCCGGCGTGATGTCATCGTTCGGCGGTGGCCGCCTGGGTTATTCGCCCTACTGCTTCCCGATCGGTTCGGAGAGCGTCAAGTGCGTGGTGGTCAACAAGGAATTGAAGGCGATCGAGCCGATGGCCTACACGTTCCTGCTCAATTTCGCACGCGACAACGAGTTGCGGGTGCGCGCCGGGCGCGAGGTGCCGCGTGAGGAGGCAAAGCCGGGTGCTGCGACGAGCCCAGGCGCGGAGGCCAGAGCCGGTCAGGAACCCAAGCCGGCCGAGCCGACGGTGCCGGGAGCATCAAAGGCCTGATGCTGTGACGGCGGGGTTGGCCGGAGTGGTAGAGCGCTCCAGCGGGTGCATTGAAAAAGCCGCCCAGGGGCGGCTAGCGGGTCGATTGAAAAAGCCGCCCTTGGGCGGCTTTTTCGCACTGCATGACGCGACGCGATTCAGGCGAGAGCCTTGAGCGCTGCCGACAGGCGGCTCTTGTCGCGCGCAGCCTTGTTCTTGTGCACGATGCGCTTGTCGGCGATGGTGTCGATCACTTTTTGCGCGGTCTTGAATGAAGCGGAAGCGACTGCCTTGTCGCCGCCGGCAATCGCCTTGCGCACGGCCTTGATGGCGGTGCGCACTTTCGAGCGCAGGCTCGAATTGGCGGCGTTTTCCTTGATGCCCTGGCGCGCGCGTTTCAGGCCGGAGGCCGTGCGTACCGTCTTCTTTTTTGCTTTTGCCGTTGTTGCCATGAATGATCCTGGGAGATGAGTGGGATTTCCGCGAAACCGCCGCAGAAATCTTTCCGGATTCCGTGCTGCAGACTTCAGTAAGCCTTGGATTATAGCAAGTTTGGCCGATTCCGTGCAAGCCGGGAAATCGGGCGCGGACAGCCTTCGTTTGGGCGTGCCGGGGCGCTCTGCAGGGGGCCGACCGCGCATGGTCAACAGCCGGCAACGGTATACTCGAACCGGTGAATCTTCTTGGCGCACTTGCCCGGGTCAGCGGCTTTACGCTGGCTTCGCGCGTGACTGGTCTGGCCCGCGAATTCCTGATCGCCCGGGCCTTCGGTGCGTCGATTTACACCGATGCGTTCTTCGTTGCGTTCCGCATTCCGAACTTGCTGCGGCGCCTGTTCGCCGAAGGCGCGTTCTCCCAGGCCTTCGTGCCGATTCTGGCCGAGTCGAAGCACCGCGCCGGCGAACAGGAGACCCGTTCACTGATCGACCATACCGCTGGCCTGCTGGCGCTTGCGTTGTTCATCGTGTCGGCGCTCGGCATCGCCTGCGCGCCGATCATCATCTATATCAGCGCCCCCGGATTCGCCGCGCTGCCCGACAAGTTCGCGGTCACCGTCGACATGCTGCGGATCACCTTTCCGTACATCTTTTTCATTGGGCTGACGGCGTTTGCCGGTGCTGTGCTCAACACCTGGAGCCGCTTCTCGGTTCCCGCGTTCACGCCGGTGCTGCTCAATCTCTCGTTCATCGCCTGCGCGCTGTGGCTCGGCCCGCATGTCGACCCGCCGGTGATGGCGCTGGCCTGGGCGGTGCTGATCGGCGGGGTGGCGCAACTCGCTCTGCAACTGCCGGCCCTGCGGCGCATCGGCCACCTGCCGGTCTTGCGCTTTGACTGGCGCCATCCAGGCGTGCGGCGCATTTTGAAGGGCATGGCGCCGGCGATGCTTGGCGTGTCGGTGGCGCAGATCAGCCTTTTGCTCAACACCATCATCGCCTCGTTCCTGGCCAGCGGCAGCGTGTCCTGGCTCTACTACGCCGATCGCCTGATGGAGTTTCCGACCGGCATGCTCGGGGTGGCGCTGGGCACCATCCTGCTGCCCAGCCTGTCGAAAGCCGCGGCCGACGACGACGCCGCGCGCTATTCGGCACTGCTCGACTGGGGCTTGCGCCTGACCTTCCTGCTGGCATTGCCGTCCGCGGTGGGTCTGGCGGTTCTGGCCACCCCGTTGGTGGCGACGCTCTATCACTACGGGGCCTTCAGCATGGCCGATGTGGCCGCCACCCGCGGCGCCCTGATCGCCTATGCGGTCGGCCTGATCGGCCTGATCCTGGTGAAAGTGCTGGCGCCAGGCTTTTATGCGCGCCAGGACATCCGCACGCCGGTGCGTATCGCGATCATGACCCTGATCGCCACCCAAGTGATGAATCTCATCTTCGTCCGGCCGCTAGGGCATGCCGGGCTGGCGCTGTCGATCGGTCTGGCGGCCTGCATGAATGCGGGCCTGTTGTGGCGCGGCCTGGTGCGCCGCGGCAGCTATCAGCCGCGGCCGGGCTGGCTGCCGTTTCTTGTCAAGCTGTTGTTGGCGGTATGCGCGATGGGCGCGGCGATCTGGAGCCTCGCGCCTGCCGATGCGCAATGGCTCGAACTGCAGGCGCGACCGTGGTTGCGGGTCGCGACCCTGGGGGGCATTGTGGGCACCGGCGTGCTGGTGTATTTTGCGATGCTTGGCGCGCTCGGTTTCAGGCCGGCCGATTTCAGGAGAAGCGGCAATTGAGTGGTGATCCCTTGCAGCGATTTCGCGATGCCGTCGCACCGGAGCGCGAGCGCATCAACCTTGCGGAGGCTGCGTTGCTGTGCGCGCAGGACGCCTATCCCGAGCTCGACGTCCACCAGGCCCTGAATGCCATCGAGCAGCTCGCGATCGCACTGGCCAAGCGCCTGCCGTCGGATTTTCCGACCACCCATCGACTGCTCGCGCTCAACAACTACCTGTTTCGCGAACTCGGCTTCGCCGGCAATGCCGATGAATACTATGATCCGCGCAACAGTTTCTTGAACGAGGTGCTGGCGCGCAAGACCGGCATTCCGATCACGCTTTCGATCCTCTACCTTGAAATCGGGCGGCACCTCGGCCTGAAGCTCAATGGCGTTTCATTCCCCGGGCATTTTCTGGTCAAGGTGCGGGTCAGCGGTGGTGAACTGGTGCTGGACCCGTTTGCCGGCGGCAAGTCGCTGTCGGAGGAAGATTTGCGCCAGCGACTGGCGCAATTCGCCGGTGAAGAAGCCGCAAAATCCCTGCCGCTCGAAGAGTTCCTCGAACCGGCCAGCCCGCGGCAAATATTGGCGCGCCTGCTGCGCAACCTGAAGGGCATCTACCTGGAAACCGGTGACCTTGACCGCGCCCTCGGCGTGATGAACCGGCTGGTCATTCTGCTGCCCGATACTCCTGAAGAGCGGCGCGATCGCGGCAGGCTGTATGCGAAGCTCGAATGCCCGCGCGCCGCGGTCGATGATCTGGGCCACTATGCGGCGCTGCGCCCGAAGGCCGAAGATGCTGCCGCCGTGGCGGCCGATCTGGCGAGTGCGACCATTCAGGCGGCGCGCCTGAACTAGGCCGTTGTCGATACGCATGGCCGTGTGCGACATGGCGGCGCTCGATCGAGCTTACCTGCCGAATGCCTGCCCGTCACGCCGCGGATCGGCGGCGCCGTCCCAGTGGCAGCGCGGCTTGCGCGCCGGTGCCGGTGTGTCGCAGATGCGCTCGATGGCGTGTACCCCGCTTTCGATTGACAGTTCGACCACCTCGTGGCCGAGTGCCCGCAGGCCTTGCGCCACTGCGGGCGGGAAGCGCCCGCGTTCGAGTTCCAGCGTTCCTTTGGCGCCAAGGTTGCGGCTACCGAAGTTCGGCAATTCCAGCACGTCCTTGAGCGGCAACTTCCAGTCCAGGCTGCCGACCAGCACCTTGGCCACGAAGTTGATGATCACACTGCCGCCGGGCGAACCGGCAACCAGCTTCAACGGCCCGCGGCTGCCGTCGGCATTGCGTTCGAATACCAGCACCGGCGACATCGAACTGCGCGGGCGCTTGCGCGGCTCGACCCGGTTGGCCACCGGCATGCCGTCGTGCTCCGGCACGAACGAGAAATCGGTCAACTGGTTGTTGAGGATGAAGCCATTGACCATCAGGTGGGCGCCGAAAATGGTTTCGATCGAGGTCGTCATCGATACCGCATTGCCGCGCCCGTCGACCACCGACAGGTGCGAGGTCGACGGCAGCTCCGGCGACTGGTCGTCGGCACGCGAGAGTTTGATGCCGGGCGGGTTGCCGGGCTGCGCCACACCGGTTGCGAGCGGGCCGATCTCGCGCGCGCGCGCGACCAGGTAGTCGCGGTCGGTGAGTCCGCCGGGAACGGCGATGAAGTCGGTGTCGGCGACAAAGCGGTTGCGGTCGGCGAATGCAAGCTTGGCCGCTTCGGAAAACATGTGTACCGCGTCGACCGACAAGGGCGCGGCCCTGGCGAATCCGGTGCTCTCGAGCATGCCCAGCATTTGCGCCAGTGCGATGCCGCCGGACGAAGGCGGCGGCATCGAGCAAATTTCGTAGGCGCGATAGGGGAAGCACAGGGGCTCGCGCAGTTTCGCGCTGTAATTCTTGAGGTCTTCGGTGGTCAGGCTGCCGGGATTGGTGCCGTGGGCCCGTACCTCGGCGACCATCGCGCGCGCGCTCGCACCCATGTAAAAACTGTCGGCGCCGTGGCGCGCGATCTCGCGCAGCAAGGCGGCATAGGCCGGGTTGCGAATCATCGTGCCCGCCGGCTTGGCCGAGCCGTCTTCATCGAAATACAGCACCCGCGCCTCGGGATCGCGCTTGAGGTGCACATCCACCGCCAGCCAGCGCGCCAGTTGCTGGCCGATCGGATAACCTTCGGCCGCGAGCCTGATCGCCGGCCCGAACAGCGCGCGCCACGGCAGCCGCCCGTGCTTCTTGTGCGCCATTTCGGCCATCCGGAAGATGCCCGGCACGCCGACCGAGCGGCCGCCCACCAGTGCTTCGCGAAACGCCATCGGCTTGCTGCCTTCAGTCATGAACAGGCCATGACCGACCGCGGCGGGGGCGGTTTCCCGGCCGTCGTATGCCTCGACGACCCCGGTGCGCGCATCGTAGTTGAGCAGGAAGGCGCCACCGCCGATACCGGAGGAATGCGGTTCGACCAGGCCCAGCACCAGTTGCACCGCGATCGCGGCATCGACCGCGCTGCCGCCACGCTTGAGCATCTCGAGGCCCGCCGCGCTGGCCAGCGGGTGGGCGGCCGAAACCATGTAACGCGATCCGCTGGCAGTCGGCTTTTGCTGGAATACACTGCCAATCGGAAACTGCCCGACACCCAGCGGTTGCGCCGCCGCGCCGCCGGCTGCGAGGAACAGAAGCACTGCAATCGAACGCATGTGGTGGACTCGCGGTGGTTTGGTGCGGTGAAGCGGTATCGGTGCGTACGTCGATGCGGCAAGCGGGGGCGCGGCGGCGCGCTGCCGCTGCCCGCTCGCAGCTTATTTCGGCGCCATTCGAATCGCGCCGTCGAGGCGGATCGTCTCGCCATTGAGCATCGCGTTCTCGATGATGTGGCGCGCCAGCGCGGCATACTCGTCCGGATGTCCCAGCCGCGGCGGGAACGGCACCTGCTTGCCCAGGGAATCCTGGGCTTCCTGCGACAAGCCCATCAGTAGCGGAGTCAGGAACAGCCCTGGCGCGATAGTCACCACGCGGATGCCGTCGCGCGCCAGGTCGCGCGCGATCGGCAGGGTCATGCCGACGATCCCGCCCTTCGAGGCGGAATAGGCAGCCTGGCCGATCTGGCCATCGTAGGCGGCGACCGAGGCGGTATTGATGATCACGCCGCGCTCGCCGCCGCCATTGGGCGCGCCCTTGCTCATCGCCTCGGCGGCCAGGCGGATCATGTTGAAGGTGCCGATCAGGTTGACGTTGATGACGCGGGTGAACATGTCGAGACGGTGCGGGCCGTTCTTGCCGACGGTCTTTTCGGCGCCACCGATGCCGGCGCAATTGACCAGGCCATGCAGGGCGCCATGGGCTGCGAGCGCATCGGCGACCGCCGCCCGGCCGTCATCCTCGGCGGAGACGTTGCACTTGATGAAACGCGCGCCGAGAGCGGCCGCGACTTGCGCGCCGCGTTCGGCATTCATGTCGGCGATCACCACCTTCGCGCCATTGGCCGCGAGCATGCGTGCGGTCGCTTCACCGAGGCCGGAGGCGCCGCCGGTGACCAAAAACACATTCTTGCTGATATCCATGATGAGCCTTTCATTTGACTGCTGCACGGGCTTGCGGGACGGCGGGTGAAACTGCCGGTTGCCCCGCACCGCTACCGCCTGCAAAAAAGACGAAAGAAAACCAAGTACCAAAAACAGAGAACCAAAAACAGAGAACCAAAAACAGAGAACCAAAAACAAAGGGGCGGCCCGCCATTACCGCGTGAGCCGCCCCCGAAGTTTCAAGCCATGCGGCTTAAAGCAGAGGCACGATCAGCAGCGCCACGATGTTGATGATCTTGATCAGTGGATTGACCGCGGGACCCGCGGTGTCCTTGTACGGGTCGCCAACGGTGTCGCCGGTCACGGCCGCCTTGTGCGCGTCCGAGCCTTTGCCGCCGTGATGGCCTTCCTCGATGTACTTTTTCGCATTGTCCCAGGCGCCGCCGCCGGTACACATCGAAATCGCCACGAACAGGCCGGTGACGATGGTGCCCATCAGCACGCCGCCGAGGGCCTTCGGTCCGAGAATCAGGCCGACCAGCACCGGCACCAGCACCGGCAGCAGTGACGGGATCATCATTTCCCGGATCGCCGCAGTGGTCAGCATGTCGACCGCGCGGCTGTACTCGGGCTTGGCCGTGCCTTCCATGATGCCCTTGATCTCGCGGAACTGGCGGCGCACTTCCTCGACCACCGCCCCGGCTGAACGGCCGACCGCTTCCATCGCCATCGCGCCGAACAGGTAGGGAATCAGGCCGCCGATGAACAAGCCGATGATCACGTTGTGATCCGACAGGTCGAAGCTGGTCTTGACATGCTTGACCGCTTCCAGTGCATGGGTGTAATCGGCGAACAACACCAGTGCAGCCAGGCCGGCCGAACCGATCGCATAGCCCTTGGTGACCGCCTTGGTGGTGTTGCCCACCGCGTCGAGCGGATCGGTGACATCGCGCACCGCCTTCGGCAACTCGCTCATTTCGGCGATGCCGCCGGCGTTGTCGGTGATCGGGCCGTAGGCGTCGAGGGCCACAATGATGCCAGCCATCGACAGCATCGAGGTGGCGGCGATCGCGATGCCGTACAGGCCGCCGAGCGCAAAGGCGGAATAGATCGCCAGGCAGATCACCACCAGCGGCCAGCCGGTCGACTTCATCGACACGGCGATGCCGGCGATGATGTTGGTCGCATGGCCTTTGGTCGAGGCTTCGGCCACGTACTGCACCGGGAAGAACTGGGTGCCGGTGTAGTACTCGGTGATGTAAACCAGGAGTCCGGTCAGCGCCAGGCCGACGAAGCAGGCGCCCCACAAACGCCACACCGCGCCGCTGGCGAAGCCTTCGGATGCCAAGGCGTTGTCGGGAATCAGCCACTGCGTGACCGGGTAGAACGCGATCAGCGACAGCACGCCGGCGACCGCCAGGCCGCGATACAGCGCGTTCATGATCTTGCCGCCGTCCTTGCACTTGACGAAGAAGCAGCCGACGATCGAGGCGATGATCGACACCGCACCCAGCATCAGGGGGTAGAGCACACCGGCGTCGCTGCCTTTCATCACCAGGGCGCCCAGCACCATGGTGGCGATCAGGGTAACGGCGTAGGTCTCGAACAGGTCGGCGGCCATGCCGGCGCAGTCGCCGACGTTGTCGCCGACGTTGTCGGCGATCACGGCCGGGTTGCGCGGGTCATCCTCAGGGATGCCGGCTTCGACTTTCCCGACCAGATCGGCACCCA
>JANPGJ010000165.1:0-1542 GCA_031423955.1 Burkholderiales bacterium | reverse complement strand
ACGGTGCGCTTCAGGGCCGACGGCCCGGTGATTTCCAGTTCGCGGTCCTGGGCCGGCAGCATGAAGGTGACGCCGTCGGAGAAGCCCTTGTACGACACCTTTCCAGCCTTGGCTGGCGCTCGTGGCGACAAGGTCATCTGGCTGGCATCAAGGTAGAACTTCGTCCATTTGGTGCGCTTGATCGGCCATTCGTTTTCATGGCGCAGCACGAACTTGTCGACATGGCGCACCTGCAACTGCACCTTGGGTTGCTTGTCCCAGCCGTTCTTCTTGTCTTTCAGGAAGAAGTCGAAAAACCGCTTCTGCAGGTCGCGGCCGTAGTCGGTGTAGAGGTGGGTCCAGTGTTCGATGCCATGCGACTCCAGCCATTTGTTTTTCGACGCGGCACGCACGAAGCCTTCGAAGTTGCCGCGCGGGTGCAGGCCCTGGCCGCCCCAGTTGGCCGACGACAGGATCGGCACGTTGACGCGGCTCCAGTCCGGCATGCGCGCCTTCCAGTAGTCGTCATCGAGCACATGCTTCAAGGCGGCGCCGGCGAAGTCTTCGCGATTGGCCAGCAATTGCGCCGCCGGCAGTTCGCGGTCGCCGCATACCGGCAGGCCGGTCACCGCGCTCTTCGGGCCATGCTTGCCGAGGCCGTATTGAACGGTGCGCACCTGCATGTCGTACCAGTTCTTGATGAAGTCGCACAGGATGCCGCCGTGATGGCTCAAGTCGCGGTACATGTCGGCCGCGCCTTCCCAGGTGCAGATCGCGGCCAGGTGCGGCGGGCGCAGCGAGGCCACCTGCCACTGGTTCATCGCGTAGTAGGAAATCCCGTTCAGCCCGACCCGGCCATTGCTCCAGCGCTGCACGCCGGCCCATTCGATGCAGTCGTAGAAATCCTCCGCTTCCTGCGGGCTCCACAACTGCATGTAGCCGGGCGAGGCGCCGGCGCCGCGCGAATCGACGCGAATGCAGATGTAGCCGTGCTTGACCCATTTCTCCGGATCCACCACTTCCCAGTTCTGGTACTTGTTGGTCGAACCGGCGGTGATGTCGGGATGGTTGGTCGCCATCCGCTCCCAGGCGGACTTGTAGCCTTCCTGAAACGCCAGGCCCTTGCCATACGGGCCGTAACTCATCATCACCGGATAGCGGCCACGGGTCGGCGGGCGGAACACATCGGCCTTCAGCACCAGACCATCGCGCGCGGCGATCGGCACGTCCCAGTCGATCTGCATGCCGTCGCGGATTTCACTTTTGCGCGGAGCGGCCGCAGAGCTCGGGGTGCTGCCGCTTGTTCGTGTGTGCGTGGCTTGTGTCAATTGCGTCTCCGGGGGTGAAAGTCGCCGCAGCGTTCTGGTGCGGTGGGCGCAGTCTACATTTGTGCGCGCCTGGTGGCCAATCGAAGCGTGGATCGTGATGTCGGGCGGTATGCCCTGACCGCGCGGTGCGACCACTGCCGACGGTGTCCATTGTTCCCTCCGCACACCAGCGAAATCCGAGCCACCGATTGTCATCGCAGGGCGATAATGACCTTCCCTGCGGGCCTGGCAGACC
>JANPGJ010000164.1:0-7954 GCA_031423955.1 Burkholderiales bacterium | reverse complement strand
CGACGCATTTGTTACGTCATGTGGGACGAAGAGGAAAGAGAGCTGGCGCACTCAAGCCTTCACCAGCCTATGCTGTTGACGATGCCGAAGCGTTGGTGAGGTATCTTCAACAGGCGCCCGAGGTGCATTTCGCGCCGATGATGAAGACGGCGGTGTTACCCGATGCGCCATTCCTGGTCGCGTTGAACAGGCCGCCATTGGTTACCATGGCGGGCGCGCGTACCCCATTGTTGAGAAGTCGGATTTCGGCTGCGCCACTGCCAGTTGACAACTGACAGCCGGCTCCGGAACAAGAGAACGACGCCGACGTGTGCAGCGTGTTGCTGTTGGAGTTCAGATTGAGGGTGCCGCCACCTGACATGCTGATCGATGCCTGGCCGAAACCCGCGACATTCAGGCTTCCCTGGGCGCTGAATGACATTGAACGCGAAAGTGCGTTGTATGAACCCTGCATCGTGGCCGTGCCGACGTTGCCCGCGGCATCACCGATCAAGCCGCCCGAGTTGCCCGCGCCGATGCCGAACTGAAAGTTCCCGCTAAGCGTCGAAATGTTGCCGCTGTTCACAAACGCAGAGTCGGTTGTCCCGACCAGGAATGCGCCCGGATTGCTGAACGGGGAGCCGCTGGTAGTCGTGCCGGAGATCGGCCCGCTCAAGCGGTAGACCGAAAGCGTGCTCCCGTCGCTGAGCGACAAGGTTTGCAGATTGGACATGGTCGCGCCAGCGGCATTGGCGCTGGCTTGGGTGTTACCCGAATAGGAAACCAACTGGCCACCGCTGAATTGGGAATTGCTGGCTTCGTTCGAACCGCAAGGGGGGGAGCGTCCGCAGTCCTGTACGACGTCAAAGCTGCCACCGGGCAAGGTGTAGGTGGCGATGAAGCCGGTCACGTTGCTGGAATTGCCGAGAGCAGCGAGGGTTCCCGTCGAGGTGCGGGTTTCGCTGCTGACGAACACCACCGGCATGGACGTCGGTGGAGGATCGCTGCGACGCCCGTCGCCCGCGGCGGACTGCGCGGCGCCGGCGGAGGTGGTATCGCCGCCGCCTTTGCCGGCGTTGCGCGAGCGTTCGGTCAAGGTATTGGCGAGAAATTCAGGCACCTGTATCAGACGCACGCCGGGAGTATTGGTATCGGCGATGTGGACCACGTCGCCGCGGTCCCAGTCCTGTCGGCCGCCCTGGTTTTCGGTGAACACACCTTTGTCCCACACCCATACGTAGGTGCCATTGGGTGCCTGCGCACCACTGCCGGCGCCGCCCCCGCATGGCGCGCTGGAAGTGCAGACCGACGTGTTCCATCCGGAACCGCGAATGCCGACCGTGGCCGTCGGTGTGCGCAAGGCGAAGTTGCGCTGGTTGACCTTGCCGATCAGCCCGGTCACCGTGCGCATGCCGCCGGCGATCAGATTGAACAGCGCGCGCGCATTGCCGTCGTCCTGGCCGGCAAAGCGGTATTCGTCGACGGCGAACACCGTTTGCGGCTTGAGCGACACGATTGATCCGTCGGCAAAGCGGATCTGCACGCCGCTGGCACTGCCGGTACGGATCTGGTCGCCGGACTCGATCGCCGTTCCGCTGGCAAGGGCAATCGTGCGGCCCGAGCGGCTGGCAGCCACATCGCCTACCGACATCAATACCCGGCCAACGCTCTGGGCCAGGGCCGAGTGGGTGGCACCCGCGAGCACAAAGGCCGTGAGCATCAGTCTGATTGGGCGCATGGCGTGCTCCTATTTGAATTCGTAGCGCAACTTGACCGCGACGAGATTGCGGTCGTACTGGTACAGCGCGATGTTGGCACGGTTGCTCGACACCAGCGCCTCGCCGCGCACCGACCACGCGCGGTCGACGGCGTAGGCGACCGTGAGGTCGCCGGCGTAGTAGCGGTCGAAACGGGCGTCCGGCGCCAAGGTGGCGTCCGCGGCGGTGTAGCGACTCTCCTGGTAACTCAAGCCGAAGCCGACCGACCAGCGCTCGGCCGGTGTGATCGCCACCGCTGCCCTTGCACCCCAGGTATCGCGGCCGAGGTCGGGGCGGTTATTGCGGTTGCGCTCCTGGCCGTAGCTGCCCGTCACGCTGAGCAAGGGCTGCCAAGGGTGCAGGAAGGCGCGCCGGTAGGTCAGCGAAAGGCCGGTGAAATCGGCGTCCCGCACCTGATTGCCGCCGGTATAGCGGAGCTCCGCATACTGAAGCGCCGGCGTTATGGTCTGGAACTCGTCGAGTTGGTGGGTCCATTCCCCGGTTGCCCCGGTGCTTTTGCGAAAGCGGTTGTTGTCGACTTCTATCTGGGAAACATTGGCAGTCAGGCGCCACAGGTTGGCGCCGCGCAGGTAACTGAGCCCTCCATTGGCGCCATAGGAGAGCAGGTCGAAGCTGTCCGCGGCGCGCTGGAGGTTGTTCTTCGTATCGAGATTGCCGCCGCCGAACAGGGCGACGCCTGGAGCAATCGGGGTGGACACCTGTCCACCCACGCCGAAGGTCGCGAAGGTGCTCGACATGCGCACCCCGGCGGGCGCGAGGGTCACATTGCCAAAGGTCGGCAGCGCGATATTGCCGGACCCGACCCCGGAATTGACGTTGCTGTCATAGCCCAGGCCGGCCTCCACGTAAAGGCGGGCGGTGCTCCGATAGGCACCTTCGCGCGAACGGATGGCATCGAGGTAGCGCCCCACGGTCGACGTCATGGCCGCATCGAGGTTCTGCTTTTGCAGGCCTTCGAACTCTTGGCGCGCCCTCAGGTCATCGCCGAGCACGAAGTAGCCGCGCGCCAGTTCGGCGCGTGCCGATACGCTGTCGGGAAACTGCACCACGTAGCGTTCCAGCGCGAGCACCCCTTCGGCCGCGTTGCCGCTGTCGATCGCGGCGATGCCGAACAGGAAATCAAAAGCGGGATTCCCGAGCTGGTCGGGATTTTTCTGCGCCAGCGCATAGGCTTCGGCAGCGCGACCCTGGTCGAGGAGGGCCTTCAAGTCATCCACGGGTGCAGCCCATGTCGCCCCAGCACACAGCAATGCAGCAAGCCCTGCCAAAGTCTTGTTGATGGATGCCATTACCCCTCCGAACGCATAGGATCGCTTCGGCGAACTGGTGCAATTTCCTGCCCTTAATGCTTTGGGCAAGACGCCGTCGCGTTTGTCACCCCGATAATAACTGCCGGCAGCAAGGTATGAAACCAATCATACGGTTGCGCACAGGTTCGGGTGTGCCAGTCGTTGCGTTCTCGCAACAAGTGCTATCCACGTCGAGTAGTGGGTCCCAGCATTGCCGGTTTTAAGCCACGAAGGTCGGGTCTGAGTCTATTGTGTTGAAAAACCCAATTTAGGGTCCCGACCAAAAGATTTCAGGCCCTTGGCTACTTCGTGGACAAAATCGTCAAGGGCGCCAAGCCCGGCGACTTGCCGGTCGAGCAACCGACCAAATTTGAACTTATTGTCAACATGAAGCCTGCCACGGCCCTCGGCATCAAGATTCCCAATTCAATTCTGGTGCGCGCCGACAAGGTGACCGAGTAGCCAATCGAACGGCAGCTATGGAGAAAGCCGGATGTCTCTTGTGGGTCGGAACCGGCCCGATGGCGACGCTTGAATCGTCCGGCGGGTATCGGCATGGGAGCGGCCATTCACTGCCGGGGGTGTTGCACCCGATAGGCAGCAGCTCGCGGCTTCTCCGGACGGTCGCCGACCAGCGCATCGTTGCCAAATCAAGGCGCTTCATTCGATCACGCGATCGACCCGCAGCATGAACGCTTCCGTGAACTTGACGCCGATCGCCCCGGCGCTCTTCATGTTCACGACAAGCTCGAACCTGATTGGCTGCTGGATCGGCAGGTCGCCCGGTTTCGCGCCCTTGAGGATCTTGTCGACGTAGCCGGCGGCGCGGCGATAATTGTCCGGGAAGGAGATCGAATACGACATCAGTCCGCCCGCTTCCACGTACTGGCTATCTGCAAACATGGCCGGGATCTTGAGGCGAATGATGCGGTCAACGATCGCCTGACGCTGACTGTCTGTGACACCTCCTGTAGCCACCATGTAAGCGTGAGCGCCCTGTGCGGTGGCGCGCTGGAACGCGGGTTCCGCATCCGCGCGCTGCCTTAGCTCGATCGCGGTCACGCGTACCCCCAGCCGTGGCGCCGCCCCTTCGATTTCCTTCGCTTGCGAGGCGCTGCCCGCGTTGTCCGGGTTGAACAACAGGACGACATGCGCGACACGAGGGAACGCTTCCTTGAGCAACTGCAGCCGTTTGGCCGAGAGTTCGGTCCCCAGGCTCGTCAGGCCAGTCGCGTTGCCGCCGGGCCGTCGCAAGCTCGCCGCGAGCCCGGTCCCGATGGGGTCCTGGGCGACGGCGAACACAATCGGTATCGTCTTGGTCCTTTGTACGAGCACACGTGCGGGCTCGTCTCCGGGCGCCAGCAGCAGATCCGGCCTGGTTGCGAACAGTTCGGCGGCCAGGCCCGGCAAGTCCTGCGCTACGCCGTTGGCGTAGCGGGCATCGATGGCGTAGTCGCGCCCTTCGACCCAACGCAGCTCCAGCATGCCGGCGCGAAACGCGCCGAGGTACGAGGAATTGGCAGAGGCGCTGGCCGTACTGAGAAATCCAATCCGACGCAGCCGGCGCTCGGTCTGTGCGAGCGCCGGGAAGCAGAGCGCCGCAAGGCCGCCTGAGGCGAGACAAAGTATCCGTCTGCGTTGCACTGACTCTCCTTGTTCGATCATCTCACCAGCGATTCGTCCCGGTCGCCGGTGTCTCGCCTATTCAACCGATCACCTCGAGTCTGAACATGGCTGGGTATGCAACGGGGTCGGCCGACACAACGCCCGGCGACTGATTGATCTTACACGGCGCACCTTTGGTTTGACCAAGCTCGACGAGCCGGTGCGGGCCGGCTGCCGGATAGCGACTGCGACGACGTCTGGCTGCTTGCCAACCTGAAGCGGTCCTCCGCAGCGCTTGGTGTTGCGCAGGCGTATCGGCAGTCTATGCACAGTTGCCGGGTGCCACCGGCCACCGCGTCGCCAGCCAATCACCGCGCTCACTCGATCACGCGATCCAACCGCGCCATGAACGCCTCCGGGAACATGACGCCGATGGCCTTCGTGGTCTTCATGTTCACGACCAGTTCGAACCTGGTCGGCTGCTTGATGATGCAGTCGCGCCCTTCGACCCAACCAAGCGCCAATAGACCGGCACGAAAAGGGGCGGGCCATGCAGCGGTGACCGAGGCGTTTGCGGTGATCGGAAAGAGCCTCAGGATCGCCTGCAGATGTCTGCCAACCCCGGCTGCTTGACAAAGACTGTGATGCAGCAGCGCGCCTAGCGCCGAATCAATAACAGCGCGCCCGCCACCAGCACCGCGCTGGCGCTCAGCAGTGCCGCGGCAAATCCACCGCCGGCGCCCACCATCAGACTGACGGCCAAGGGCCCGACGATCTGGCCGGCGGCGAAGGCCGCGGTCATCGCCGCCATCAGGCGTGGCGCGTTGCCGCCGGCATGTGCTGTCGCGACGCTGCGCGCTTCCTGCAAGCCGACCATGGTGATCACGACGAAGGTGCCGCCGACGCACAGGGCCGCGAGCGCGATGCCGCCGATGCCGGACCAGAACACCGGCGCGGCGACGCCCAGCGCCATCACCAGGTGGCTGGCAATCCATACGGCGCGATGGCTGTAGCGCCCGGCGAACAGCGCCACACCAAGTGCCGAGAGCATGGCCGCCGCGCCGAACACCGGCCAGGCCCAGCCGAAGAGCGTCGGATCGCCGACCGCTTCGCGTGCCATGACCGGCAGAAACGTCGCCGGGATGATGTAGCCCAGGCCATAGGCTCCGTAGGCGAGAACCAGGCGCGACTCTTCCCAGGTCCAGCGCCCGCTGGCATGCGCGCGGGCAGGTGGGCCGCCCGGCGACCGAAACACCGGCCAGAGCACCACCGTGACCACGATCACCACGCTGCCCAGCACCAGCCATGCGCTGGCCGAATTGGCGTGCAGTGCCATCAGCAGCACACACAGGCTGCCGGCGGCGGTGATGCCGGTGCCGACGCCGGCGAACACCACGCCGGCGAGAGCCGGACGGCCGAGCGCCGCGAGGTTCTCGAGGCACCAGGCCGAGGTGTGGATCATTACCCAGGCAGAGGCCACCCCGGCGATCATGCGCAGCAGCGCCCAGGTGGCGAAACCGCCGTCGAACGCCATGCCGAGCGTGGTCCCGCCGATCACCACAAGCCCGGCGCGGATCGCCGTCGACGCGGTCGCGCGCATGGCACCCGCCCACAGCGCGCCCGCGAGGTATCCCACGTAATTGGCAGCGGCGAGCCAGCCGCCGGCCGCCACCGACAGCCCGGCATCCTCAAGCATCATCGGCAAAATGGGCGTGAAGGCGAAGCGACCGATGCCCATCGCCACGGCCAGCGCGGCCAGTCCCGCCAGGGCGATTCGCATTGCTACGACCTACCTTTCAATCCGGCGCGCCCGGCCTTGCAATCGGCACCGGCGCAGCCGGCCAGCACTGCACCTTTGCCGCGTCCTCAGGCGAAGTGCTTGCCGATCTCGGGGTCGAACTTGCCGTCGATCAGCACGAACAGCATCTTGCACACCTTGCCGGAGCGATTCGCCCAGGCATGGTTGGTGCCGCGCTCGACCAGGAAATCACCCTGCTTCATCAGGCGCTCTTCGCGGTCAAGCACGACGTAGATCTCGCCTTCGAGCACCAATGCATAGTCGACCGTTTCGGTGCGATGCATCAGCGGGTGGCCACCCTCCTTGTAGGTCGACGCCTTGTTGGTGCCGAGCGCACCGAACGCCTCCTTGGCGCCGCCACCGTCGAGGTTCCTGGTCCACTCGCCTTCGGGGCCGAATTCGATGATGCGCACCACGCTGCCGTTTTTCGGCGGCTCCAGGGTCAGCGGGCGCGAGGTCGGGTCCGGGTTGTTGCCGACGAAGCACGGGGTTTCATCGGTCATCCACAGGTTGGTGAGCAGGTAGCCCACGCGCTTCGGATTGGTATGCACCGAGGGTGCCGGCCCGTCTTCAGTGAAGATCGCCTGGCCTTCGTTGTCATGGCCGGTGACGATGCGTCGAATTTGTCCTTTTTGCATTTCGTTTGCTTCCAGAAAATGAGAGGGAAACCGCAGGTGAAGGTCGAATCGTATCCGCATTGGCGCGGTCGTGTTCAGCCCGGGATGGTGACGCTTGATCGCTTGCGCGTCGGCGCTAAGCCGGTGGCCGGCCTGCAGCCGAGGCCCAAGCTCAGAAAACCGACAGCCCGGTCGTCGCCACAAACAGCTCCAGCGCCTTCCTGCCAAGCTGCGAATTGCCGGTGGCGTCCAGCGCCGGCGACCACACGCACAAGCTCAGGGTATCCGGCACCACCGCCATGATGCCGCCGCCCACACCGCTCTTGCACGGCAAGCCGATGCAGAACGCGAATTCGCCGGCTGCATCGTAGGTGCCGCAGGTCAACATCAGGGCGTTGATGCGGCGGGCGTGCGCTTCACTGACCACCTGTGAGCCGTCATACGGATGGATGCCGTCGCGGCACAGGTAGCCGGCGGCACGCGCCACCTGCATGCAGCTCATGCGGATCGCGCACTGGTTGAAGTAAACGTCGAGCACCCGCGCCGTATCGTTGTCGAGGGTGCCGAAGCCCTTCATGAAATTGGCCAGCGCCGTGTTGCGAAACCCGGTGTCGGCTTCCGACTGCGCGACCTCGGCATCGATGAAGATGGCTTCGCCGCACAGGCTCGACAGCAGTGCCAGGATGTCGGTCTTTGCATCGCCATGGCTCACCAGGCGGTCCGCCACCGCGATCGCGCCGGCGTTGATGAAGGGGTTGCGCGGAATGCCGCGCTCGGTTTCCAGTTGCACCAGCGAGTTGAACGGGCTACCCGAGGGCTCGCGCCCGATGCGTTCCCACAGTGCGTCGCCAAGGTAGCGCATGGCGAGCGTCAGCGAAAATACCTTGG
>JANPGJ010000163.1:0-2840 GCA_031423955.1 Burkholderiales bacterium | reverse complement strand
TCGGCACCGGCTATTCGAGCCTGAGTTACCTGAAGCAGTTTCCGATCCAGCGTCTGAAGATCGACCAGTCTTTCGTGCGCAGCCTCGACGTCGATGCGCAAAGCGCCTCGATCGCGCACGCGGTGATCGTGCTCGGTCATGCGCTCAATCTCAAAGTGATCGCCGAGGGCGTCGAAAGCGCGACCCACCTGGCGCGCCTGCGCGAGCTTGGCTGCGACGAGATTCAGGGCTATCTGGTGGCCAAGCCGCTGCCGCTGGAGAAGTTCAATGAATTGTTGCTTGCCGGCTGGCCGATGCCGGCCTGAAAGCGCGGCGCGACAGCGCCGTGCCGGGCAGGCACAGCGCACGCAGTCCCTTTGCTGCGCGTTGTGCGCTGCCTGCTATATTGTCGAGGTGACGAAGACCCTTGAGCTTGACGCTGAACGACGCGGCGGCAGCGCGATTTGGCCATCGGTCTTTCGCCCCTGAACAACAATCGCCGGAGACATTTCATGCACCCCCTGATTCGCGCCCTTGGCGCCCGCCTGGCCATCACGCTGCTTGTTGCGCTCGCCGCGCCGCAGGTCTTCGCGCAGGCCTGGCCGACGCAGGCCCTCAAGTTCGTGGTGCCGTTCCCGCCCGGCGGCACGGTCGACCAGATCAGCCGCCTGCTGCAGCCTCACCTGCAGCAGGCCCTGGGCCAGGCGATCGTGATCGAGAATCGCGCCGGCGCCGGCGGCTCGATCGGCTCCGCGGTGGCGGCCAAGTCGCCGCCGGACGGCTATACATGGTTGTGGGTGTTCGATACCCACGGCGTCAACCCCAGCCTGATTCCCAACATGCCCTTCGATACCCTGAAGGACCTGGCGCCGGTGATGCTGATCGGCACCGGCGCGATGGTGGTGACCGCGCATGTCGGCACACCCTACAAGACGTTTGGCGACCTGGTGCAGGCGGCACGCGTCAAAGGCAGCGCGATCAACTACGGCACCATCGGTTCGGGCAGCCTGGCGCACCTGGCGATGACCTCGATCGGCAACCAGTTGAAGGCTGACTGGACGCACATTCCCTACAAGGGCGGCGGGCCGCTGGCCACCGACGGTGTCGCCGGCCATGTGCCGATCACCATGGCCACCTATGCCTTGTGGGCGCCGCACCTCGCCAGCGGTCGGCTGCGCCCCCTGGCGGTGACATCGGCCAGGCGCATGACGCAATTGCCCGAGGTACCGACACTGGCCGAATCGGGCGTGCCTGGCTTCGCAGCCGAGGCCTGGTGGGGCGTACTGGCGCCGGCCGGCACGCCACCGGCGATCATCGGGCGCATGAATGCCGAAGTGGCCAAGGTCCTGAAAATCCCGGCGGTGCAGGAGCGCCTCACGCAAATGGGCGTGGCGATCACCGCTTCCGCGCCGGACGAGCTTGGCCGCTTCGTTGCCGGCGAAGTCAATCGCTGGGGCAAGGTGGTGCGCGACAACAAGATCAAGGCCGGCGAATAGCGCGTCGGGGGCCTATGGCGGCAGTTGTTCGCGCAACAGCCGCTTCATCAGCTTGCCGTTGGCATTGCGCGGCAACGGGGCTTCAGTGAACGTCACGCTCTCCGGCACCTTGTAGTCGGCCAGCCGTGCCGCGCAGAATTCGCGCACCGCCGCCTCGCTGATCGCCGTGCCCGGCGCATGCACGAATACATGCACCCGTTCACCGAGCACCGGGCAGGGCTTGCCGACCACCGCCGCCTCGACCACGCCGGTCATGCCGGCCAGCGTATTCTCGACCTCGACACTGTAGATCTTGAAGCCGCCACGGTTGAGCATGTCTTTCTTGCGATCGAAGACCCGCACGTAGCCTTCAGCGTCGATCGATCCGAGATCACCGGAATGCCAGTAGCCGGCGGTGAACTCGCGCGCCGTGGCTTCCGGGTTGTCCCAGTAGCCCTTGACCACCATCGGCCCGCCGATCCACAGCTCGCCGGTTTCGCCGCGCGGCACTTCGACGCCGTTGTCGTCGACCACGATGACCTCGCCACAGGGTACGGTGACGCCGACACTGTCGGCATGCGCGCGGGTGTCGCCCTGCGGCATCACCGTCACCGGCGAGGTGGTTTCGGTAGCGCCGTAGGCGTTGGTCAACACCAGGTTGGGCAGCCGCGCCGCCAGCAGGTCGATGGTCGCCAGCGGCATCGGCGCACCGCCATAGCCGCCGACCCGCCAGCAGGACAGGTCGTGGCGCTCGAATTCCGGTTGCATGAGGATCAGGTTGTACATCGCCGGCACCAGGATGGTCTGGGTCACCCGCTCGGCTGCCGCCTGCGCGATGTAGTCGGCCGCCTTGAACTGGCGCAGCACCAGCAGCGCGCCGCCGACCCGCAGCATGGTGGCGATGATGGCGATCAAGCCGGTGACGTGGCTAGCCGGCACCGCGAGTGCCGAGCGGTCATCGCAGCGCAGCCGCATGCAGGTCTCGAAGTGGAGCACCGAGTGGGCAATGTTCAGATGCGTCAGCCGTGCGCCCTTCGGCTTGCCGGTGGTGCCCGAGGTGTAGAGGAGCACCGCGGTGTCCTGCTCGTCGACGGCGGCGACGGGCGCAGATGCCGTGACGCCGGCGGCGCAGACCGCGACGAGCGACAGGTCGCGCGTGGCGGGGGGCGAGCCGTCGACACGCAAAGCTGTCATCGGCACGGCGGTCTCGATTGCGCCGACCGCTGCGCTCGGCACCGTCGTCGACCCGGCGGTCGTCGCGTCGATCGCGATCCGCCAGCGCAGCGACGGTACCTCGGCCGCATCGGGGACGCGATCGACGAGCTCGGCATCGAAGACGATCGCGCGCGCGCCGCATTGCGCGAGCATGTAGGCGAGGCCGGGTCG
>JANPGJ010000162.1:0-65853 GCA_031423955.1 Burkholderiales bacterium | reverse complement strand
CCTTCTTTCATGCGCGCGACATAATCGGCCAGCGACACCGCCTCTTCGTCGGTGTTGGCCTGCGTGCTGGCAAAGCGCAGCAGCTTGCCAATGCGCTCCTTATTGCCGGCGTCCTCGCCAACACCTTCCTTCAACACGCGGCCGAATTCCTTCCAGAACTTGGTGTATTTCTCCTTTTGCGCCGCGTCGTCGCTGTTGGCCAGTTCCTCGAGCAGGCCAAGCACCCGCTTGGTCGATCCTTCGCGGATGGCCTTGACGTCGCGCGACTCCTGCAGCAGTTCGCGCGAAACATTGAGCGGCAGGTCGGACGAATCGATCACGCCCTTGACGAAGCGCAGGTACTGCGGCATCAGTTGTTCGGCGTCGTCCATGATGAATACGCGCCGCACATACAGCTTGATGCCGTGCTTGCGGTCGCGGTCGAAAAGATCGAACGGCGCGCGCCCCGGAATGTAGAGCAGCTGGATGTATTCCTGCCGCCCCTCGACCCGGTTGTGGGTGTGGGCCAGCGGCGCTTCGAAATCATGCGACACATGCTTGTAGAACTCGGTGTACTGCTCTTCGGTGATATCGGACTTGTTCCGGGTCCACAGGGCGGTGGCCTGGTTGACGGTTTCGTCCTCATCCTTGGTCACATACTCGTTCTTGTCCTTGTCCCATTCCTCCTTCTTCATCAGGATCGGCAGGGTGATGTGGTCCGAATACTTGGTGATGATCGACTTCAGGCGCCATGACGACAACAGTTCATCCTCGTCGTCGCGCAATTCCAGGGTGACATCGGTGCCACGCCCGGCCTTCTCGGCGCTATCAATCGAAAACTCGCCCTCGCCGGCCGATTCCCAGCGAATCGCCTCCTCTGACCCGGCACGCCGGCTGAGCACCGATATCTTCTTGGCGACGATAAATCCCGAATAAAACCCCACCCCGAACTGGCCGATCAGGTTGGCATCCTTGGCCTGGTCGCCGGAGAGTTTGGAGAAGAATTCGCGGGTGCCCGATTTGGCGATCGTGCCCAGGTTCGATACCACCTCGTCGCGACTCATGCCGACGCCGTTGTCGGAAATCGTGATGGTGCGCGCCGCCTTGTCGAACGACACCCGGATCTTCAAATCCGGGTCGTCACCGAACAGGGCGCCATTGTTCAGGGCCTCGAAACGCAGTTTGTCGCAGGCATCCGACGCGTTGGAAATCAACTCGCGCAGGAAAATTTCCTTGTTCGAATACAAGGAATGAATCATCAGGTTGAGCAGCTGTTTGACTTCGGCCTGAAAGGCCATTGTTTCGTGCTGGGCGCCCATGGGCTGACCTCCAAAAAAAGGGGAAAAAGACAAAAGCGCCGCAGAAATGGGGCCGGAAACGCAATCTTTCAAGCACCCTGTACAGTCGAAACGGCTAAAAATTCCGGCAGCGTTGCGGATTCGGCCCAAAATAAGGCCATTTGCCCTACACTAGATGCCATCATGAATGTCGGCACCGGCAGCGCATCAGTACGCTTCACGCCTGCAGCCAGACATCACGGCCGGAACAGGCCGGATTCACGGAGACAAACTTGCCGATTGGACTGTCATGGTCGAAAGCGTTCGCCGTAATCGCTGCGATGTCGATATCCTGCGCCATCTCTGGCGCGGAAATCGGGGTCGACAACAACAACATCGTTGTCGGACAGTCCGCAGCCCTGACCGGTCCGGCCGCCGAACTCGGCCTTGAAATGCGCCAGGGAGCGCAGTTGTATTTCAGCGAAGTAAACGAAAAGGGCGGCGTCAACGGTCGCCAGATCCGGCTCATCACCTTGGACGACGGCTACGAACCCGAGCGGGCTGCGGCCAACACCCGCAAATTGCTCGCCGAAGACAGGGTTTTCGCCTTGTTCGGCTATGTCGGGACGCCAACGTCGAATGCGGCGCTCCCCATTTTCAGTGAAGCCAAGGTTCCTTTCGTGGGCGCGTTCACCGGTGCGGAAAGCCTGCGCAGCCCCTTCAATCGCTACATTTTCAACGTCCGCGCCAGCTATTACGACGAGACCGAGAAGATCGTTGAGCAGTTGACCTCGTTGGGCATACGCAACATCGCCGTCCTGTTCCAGGATGATGCCTACGGCCGCGCCGGGTTGACCGGCATCGAACGCGCGCTCGCCAGGCGCAGCATGAAGACCGCTGTCACCGCGACGGTGGAACGCAACACCGTCAAGGTCGATACGGCGGTCAAGGCGTTGCTTTTGCCGCGGCCGGACGCGATCGTGATGATTTCTGCCTACAAGTCGGTCGCGGCGTTCGTGCGCGCCGCCAAGCTCGCGGGCTACGCCGGCCAATTCCACAATGTGTCGTTTGTCGGCAGCAAGGCGCTGGCCAACGAACTCGGCAGCGACGGCTATGGCGTGGCCATCTCGCAGGTGATGCCGTTCCCGTTTTCCGGCACGACCCAGCTTGCGCGCGACTATCAGCGCGCGGTCAAGGCAAGCACCGGTGCGCAATTGTCGTTCACCAGCATCGAAGGCTATATCGCAGCCAAGGTATTTGTCGAAGGGCTCAAGCGCGCCGGCCGCGACCTGACGCGCGAACGCTTCATCAGCGCCATGGAATCGATCAACAACCTCGACCTGGGCGGTTTCAACGTGCGCTTCTCACCCGCCAATCACAATGGCTCGACCTATGTCGACCTGACAATGATCGGGCGCAACGGCACGTTCCTGAAGTAGGGCCGGGGCCGGCCGCCTGGCGGCAGCCGGATGCCGCCGATCCTTCAGAACGGCTTGCGAGCGAACTTGGCAGCCAGCGCGCCGGCGCCCATCCGCACCAGACCCAGGTCACTGCCGACGGCGACAAACAAGGCGCCCAGATCAAGCATGCGCTGGCCGTCAGCCTCGCCGACCAGGATGCCTGGCGCCTTGCCGTGCGCACGAATCCGCCGAATCGCGTCGGCGATCGCCGCCTGCACTTCGGGATGCGGAATGTCGCCGCGATGTCCCATGTCGGCCGCCAGGTCATTGGGGCCGATGAATACGCCGTCGACGCCGTCGACCTTGCAGATCGCATCGAGGTTGTCCAGGGCCTCGCGGGTTTCGGTCTGCACCAGCACGCAGATTTCCGCGTTGGCCTTGTTCAGGTAATCCTTGATCCAGCCATAGCCGGCGGCGCGGCTGCTGCCGGCCACGCCACGCACGCCATCAGGCGGAAAGCGGGTGGCAGCGACGGCGGCGGCCGCTTCCCCGGCGTTTTGCACGTACGGCAGCAGCAGGGTCTGCGCGCCGATGTCGAGATAGCGCTTGATCAGCACCAGGTCGTTCCATGCCGGCCGCACCACCGCGTGTGACGGGCAGGCGCCGTCGATGCCGCGCGCGGCCATCAACTGAGTATTGATCAGGTGCGGATCGTTGGGCGCGTGCTCGGTATCGAGCAGCAGCCAGTCGAAACCGGCGGGCGCGCAGGCTTCAACCACCTGATGCGCCCACAGGCTCATCCACAGGCCGATTTGCGGTTTGCCTGCGGCCAGGTTGCGCTTGAACTGGTTGATCGGGAGTTCCATGTTGTCCTTCGAATGGTGGTTGAAGATGATCGGGTACACCGGCGGCGCCAACCGCCCGGAGTGCTCAACACCGCGCCGCGCCTGCCGCGCAGCACAGAGGCTAACTCAATGAATCTCCGGATCGGGCGTCGCCGTCGTGCCTTCGAGAAATTCGAAATCGCAGCCACGATTGGCCTGGGTCACATTCGCGCTGTAGATCACGCCGTAACCGCGCGGGTAGCGCGGCTTGGGCTTGACCCAGGCCGCGCGGCGCCGCGCCAGTTCGTCATCCGCCACATGCAAGGACAGGCGCCGCGCGGCGGCATCGAGTTCGATGACGTCGCCTTCCTGGACCAATGCCAGCGGCCCGCCAACGTATGACTCCGGCGCCACGTGCAGCACGCATGCGCCGTAGCTGGTGCCGCTCATGCGGGCGTCGGAGATCCGCAGCATGTCGCGCACCCCTTCCTGCAGCAGCTTTTTCGGGATCGGCAACTGGCCCCATTCCGGCATGCCCGGGCCACCCAGCGGACCCGCGTTTTTCAGCACCAGCACCGAATCGCGGGTCACCACCAGCGCCGGGTCGTCGATCCGCGCCGCCATGTCGTTGTAGTCCTCGAACACCACCGCCGGTCCGCGGTGCTTGAGCAGATGAGGCTCCGCGGCCGAGGTCTTGATCACCGCGCCATCCGGGCACAGGTTACCGCGCAGCACCGCCACGCCGCCCTCCTCTTGCAGGGCGCGTTCGCGCGGCAGGATCACGTCGTCATTGAACACTTCGGCGCCGGCGATGTTTTCGCCGAGGCTCTTGCCGTTGACGGTTATGCAATCGAGATTCAGGCGGTCGCGCAATCCTTCCATGTGGGCACGCAAGCCGCCGGCGTAGAAGAAGTCTTCCATCAGATACTTGCCCGAGGGCCGCAGATTGGCGGTCAGCGGCGTGCGCCGCGACAATTCGTCGAACCGGTCGAGCGTCAGGCCGGCGCCGATACGGCCGGACATCGCGATCAAGTGGACAATCGAGTTGGTCGAGCCGCCCAGACTCATCGCGACAGTCACCGCGTTCTCGAAGGCGGCGGTGGTCATGATGTCGGCCGGCTTCAGGTCGGTCCACACCATCTCGACCGCCCGCCGACCGCAAAGCGAAGCCATTTGTGCATGACGTGAATCGACCGCCGGGATCGAGGAGGCGCCGGGCAACAACATGCCGAGCGCCTCGGCTGCCGCCGCCATGGTCGACGCCGTGCCCATCGTCATGCAGGTACCGGCCGAGCGGGCGATGCCGTCCTCGATTTCGCGCCACGATTCTTCCGACAAATTGCCGGCGCGCTTTTCGGCCCAGAATTTCCACACGTCGCTGCCCGACCCCAGCGTGTGCTCGCGCCAATGACCGCGCAGCATCGGTCCGGCCGGCATGAAGATGGCCGGCAGATTCGCCGACGCCGCACCCATCAGGAGCCCCGGCACGGTCTTGTCGCAGCCGCCCATCAACACCACGCCATCGACCGGGTTGCAGCGGATCTGTTCTTCGACCTCCATCGCCAGGAAATTTCGATACAGCATCGAGGTCGGCTTGGTCATTTGCTCGCCCACCGCCATGCACGGAATCTCGACCGGAAAGCCGCCGGCCTGCCAAACACCGCGCTTGACTTCATCGACCCGCTGCTTGAAATGGGAATGGCAGGTGTTGAGGTCGTTCCAGGTATTGAGAATGCCGATCACCGGCTTGCCGGCGAAATCCTCGCGCAGGTAACCCATCTGCTTGGTGCGGGAACGGTGGCCGAACGAACGCATGTCCTGCGCGCCGAGCCAGCGGTGGCTGCGCAGTTGTTCCGGGGTCTTGCGTTGCATGTCTCTCCTCTTTGGTGTTCCACCAAACGCCGCGGGTCGGGCGCAGGATGCGTTCAGGCCGCTGGCCGTTCAGGTTGTGCAACTATGTCCCGAACCGGTGCCAAGCCAGATCCCGGGTGGACGCCTGTGCCGGTGTTCGATCGCCGGCTATTCATACTTCACTTCCAGCACTTCAAGTTCTTCACGGCCGGCCGGTGTCATCAACGCCACCACGTCGCCCTCGCGCGCCTTCAGCAGGGCCCGTGCCACTGGCGAGACCCAACTGATGCGACCCGCCGCCGGCACCGCCTCGTCGACACCGACGATCTGCACCATCACTTCGACGCCCGCGCGCGTGCTGTACCTTACCGTCGCGCCGAAAAATACCTGATCATTCCCGCCCTGCGCAGCCGGTTCGACGACTTCGGCCGCCTCCATCCGCCGGCCCAGAAAGCGGATACGACTATCGATCTGCCGCAAGCGCCGCTTGCCGTAAATGTAGTCGCCATTTTCCGAGCGATCACCGTTCGATGCCGCCCAGGTGATGGTCTCCACCAATTTCGGCCGCTCGACCCGATACAGTTCATTGAACTCCGCCTTCAGGCCGGCGTAACCGGTCGGTGTAATGTAATTCTTCGTGCCGGGCGGCAACTTCGGCGCATTGTCGAGGTCTTCATCTTCATCGGCATCGTCCCGTTCGCGGGTGAAAGCCTTGCTCATGATTCACTTTCCGCCACGCACGGATGACCGATCGAAATGCAAGCATGAAACCGACCCCGCGGATGCCGCTCGAGGAGCGGGCGTCGCTTGATGAATACCAATTCCGAGAATAAACGCATGGCCGGGACAGCAGCAAAACCGCAATCTCCCGGGCCGATTCCAGTGTTAACCTGTTGGTGAATAATTTTAGCACCGCCCAACGTCGCCCCCCATGAAAATCCTTCGCCTGCTCCACTTCACTACCTGCATCTGGCTGTTCGCAGCCGCGGCCGCCTGGCCGCAATCAGCCTTGCCGCCCGGTGTCGAAGCCGGCCCGGCGATGGGTGGCATCGCGGAATATCGCCTCGCCAACGGTCTCAAGCTGCTTCTCATTGAAGACCGTTCGCAGGCGCTCATCACCACCAATATCACCTACCTGGTGGGCTCGCGGCATGAAGGTTACGGCGAGGCCGGCATGGCGCACCTGCTCGAACACCTGTTGTTCAAGGGCACACCCAAACACCGCGAGATCAAGCGCGAGTTCACCAGTCGCGGCGCGCGCTGGAACGGCACCACCTATTTCGACCGCACCAACTATTTCCTGACCTTCGATTCGACCGCCGCCAATCTCGAATGGGCTCTGGCTCTCGAAGCCGACCGGATGGTCAATTCCTTCATTTCGCGCGAGGATCTCGATTCCGAAATGACGGTGGTGCGCAACGAGTTCGAATCCGGCGAAAACAACGTCGCCGGTGTGCTGTCGCAAAAGGTGGCGCGTACCGCCTACCAGTGGCACAACTACGGCCGGGCGGTGATCGGCAATCGTTCCGACATCGAAAACGTGCCGATCGAGCGCCTGCAGGCGTTCTATCGCACCTACTACCAGCCGGACAACGCGGTGATGGTGATTGCCGGCGATTTCGATCCGGCAACCGTACTCGCCCAGGCCGCCCGCCTGCTTGGCGCTGTGCCCAGGCCAACGCGTATGCTGCCCGTCACCTATACCCGTGACAGCGCGCAGGACGGCGAACGCGAGGTGGTGTTGCGGCGCAGCGGCGAAAATCCGTTCATCACCGCGCTCTACCATGCGCCGCCCGGCACCCATCCGGACTATGCCGCTTTCGACATTCTCGCCATGATCCTTGGCGATACGCCGACCGGTCGCCTGCACAAGGCGCTGGTCGAAACCCGGCTTGCCACCAGTGTCAGCGGCGGCGATCGCATGCTGGCCGAGCGCGGCGCCCTGGTGTTCGGCGCCAGTGCGCCAAAGAACAGCGCCGCATTGCCGCCAGCGCCGACGCGTTGCGGACGCGGCGCCTGCGCAACGACCCCGGCGAAACCCGGGTTCGAGCAAATGCGCGAGGCCTTCGTCGCCACCATCGAAAACCTTGCCGCCAGGCCGGTCACCGAGGAAGAAGTCGCGCGCGCCAGGCAGCGCATGCTGACCCAGATGGACGTGGTGATGACCAAGACCCACCAGTTCGCCACCCACTTGAGTGAATGGATCGCACTTGGCGACTGGCGGATGTTCTTTCGCTACCGGGATTACCTGCACAACGTGACGCCGGCGGCAGTCAACCGGGCCGCGCAAACCCACCTGATTGCTTCCAACCGCACGATGGGTGTTTTCATTCCGGAATCGCAGGCGCCGCAGCGCGCCGAGGTGCCGCCGCCACCCGACCTCAAGGTCGCGCTCAAGGACTACGCCGGCCCGCCCGGTATTGGCGGCGGCGAAGTGTTCGAGGCGACGCCCGCGAACATCGATGGCCGCACCCGCCGCTTCGCACTCGACAACGGCCTCAAGGTCGCACTGCTGCCCAAGAAGTCGCGCGGCGGCATGGTGACCATGACGCTGAGCTTCCAGTACGGCACCGAGGCCGCCAAGTTCGGCAGGGCACAGGCCTGTGGTTTTGCCGGCGCCATGCTGATGCGCGGTACCCGCGGAAAAAACCGCGAACAGATCCGCAACGAGATCACCCGCCTGCGTGCCAACCTGTCGGTCGGCGGCACTGGCGCCAGTGTCGAAGTGCCGGCCGCAGGCCTGATCGAATCGTTGCGCCTGGTCGCGGAAATCCTGCGCGAACCGCGTTTCGACAGCGACGAGTTCGAGCAGCTCAAACGCGCCTCGTTGTCAGGCATCGAAGGTGCGCGCGCCGATCCTGGCGCACGCGCCAGCCTCGCCTTGTCGCGGCATCTCAATCCGTACCAGCCCGGCCACTGGAGCTATGCGGCAACCGTCGACGAGCAACTCGAAGCCGTGCGACGCACCGAGTTGTCCGATGCGCGCAATTGCTATCGCGACTTTTTCGGGCTGTCGCAGGGGCAGATCGCGGTGGTCGGCGACTTCGACAGCGAGCGCCTGCGGCCGGTGCTGGCGGAGTTGTTCGGCAGCTGGAAGAGCCCGGCGCCGTATGAACGGATCCCGGTACGCGCGCGCAATGTGGCGCCGGTAGACGAAAACATCATCACCCCCGACAAGGCCAACGCCACCCTGCGCGGCGCGATCGTGCTCGATATCCGCGACGATGATCCCGACTACGCGGCCCTGGTGCTCGCCAATTACCTGTTCGGTGGCTCGATCGACGCCCGCCTGGCCGCGCGCATTCGCGAAAAGGACGGCTTGAGCTACAGCGTGGGTTCCGGCCTGTCGATCGCCGCGCTCGACCGCTACGGCCAATGGAGCGCGTCGGCCATCCATGCCCCACAGAACCGGGCGCGGGTCGAAGCCGCCTTGCGCGAGGAAATCCAGCGCGCGCGCGAACAGGGCTTTACAGAGGAAGAAGTGGCGCGCGGACGCCTCGGCTACCTGCAAAGCCGCAAGCTGGCGCGCGCCACCGACGGCGCGCTGGCGGGCAAGCTCGCCACCGACCTGTATTTCGGCCGTACCTACGAATGGGATGCGCGCTTCGAAAGCCAGGTTGCGGCCCTCACCCGGGAACAGGTCAACGCGGCCTTTCGCAAACACGTCGACCCGGCCAGGCTAAACCTGGTCAAGGCGGGGGATTTCAGGCAAGGTCCCTGATGCCTGCTCAGAGTGTCGCCTGCGGCAGTGCCTTGAGTGCCGCCTCGACTTCGACGTAACGCGCGCTGATCTCGCGCAGCAACTGGTCGATGCCCTCGGTATCGCCCGAATGGCCGGCAGACTCGATACGCTGTGCGACAGCGGCCACCGTGATCGCCCCGAGATTTCCGCTCGCGCCCTTCAGGCTGTGCGCCACTTGTGCCAGGCGCTTCAAATCCTTCTGCTCCAGGGCTCGACCCAGCTCGGCGATGCGCTGCGGCGCCTGGGTGGTGTACATCCGGATGAAATCGGCCAGCACGGCGCCGCTATCGTCGAGCCCGAGGAGTTCATCGACTTGCTGCATATCAAGCGGAGTGTCGACATTCACGCCAGTCCCGGCCAGCCCTGCACCGTTGGCGGATACTTCGGGCCGGCCGCCGGCGGGCGACGGCAACTCTTGCGCCGGACCGTCCGTGGCGGCGTCGCGACGCGCCAGATACTGTTGCGCCCGGCCAAGCGCATCCGCCAGGGCCTGCATTTGCACCGGCTTGGCAATGTAGTCGTGCATGCCGGCGGCCAGGCACACCTCGCGATCGCCCGCCATCGCGTTGGCAGTCATCGCAACGATATATGGCAGCATGGCAACCGGCGTTTCGGCGATTAAGCGGCGGGTCGCCGAAAGACCATCGAGTTCCGGCATCTGAACATCCATCAGCACGCAATCAAGTCCGCCCGCCTTGACCGCCTCGACCGCGCTCAAGCCATTGTTGACCACTGTCGCCGACTTGCCAAGACGCTCCAGCATGCGCACCGCGATCTTCTGGTTGATCTCGTTGTCTTCGGCCAGCAGAATGTGCAGGCGGCCGTGATGCGCCTGCATGCCGCCCGGGCGCGCGACCGACTCCGGTCCCGAGAGGTTGAACGGGCGCTCCGGCGCCAGTGCGTCGAGCAGGGCATTGAACAGTTGCGCCTGACGCGCCGGCTTGAGCAGGTAGGCATCGATCCAGCCCTCCGGCACCGCGCGCCCGGCGAACGCCTCGGCACGTTGCGCGGACGACAGGATCAGCACCGGCAGGCGGACGCCGCACCGCTTGCGGTATGCCGCCACCGCGGCCGCCAGATCGAGGCCGTCCTGCTCCGGCATCAGCATGTCGCTGATCACCGTATCGAACGGCGTGTCGGCATCGTGCGCCGCTTCGATGGCTTCGACCGCCTCCTTGACCGAAGCGGTTTCGACTGTGAACAAGCCCCACCCGGCGCACTGCGCGGCGAGGATCCGCCGGTTCGATGCATAGTCATCGACAATCAGGATCCGCTTGCCGGCGATATTGCCGATCTCGCCCATGCGCCGATTAAGCCCCGGGTCGTCGGCGGCGCGACGCGTCGCCAGCGTGAAGGTGAAACACGAACCGCTGCCGGCCTCGCTGGTCACCGTGATCTCGCCACCCATCAAGTCGACCAGCCGCCGACTGATCGCCAGGCCCAGGCCGGTGCCGCCGTACTTGCGGGTGGTCGATGCATCCACCTGGGTGAAAGCGCTGAACAGGCGTCCGATCTTGTCGGCCGGAATGCCGATCCCGGTATCACGCACCGAAAACCGCAGCATGCAACCGCCGCTGCCGTCGGCATCCCCCGAAGCCACCGTGCAATGGACGAAAATATCGCCGCGATCGGTGAACTTCACCGCGTTTCCGACCAGGTTGATCAGCACCTGGCGCACCCGCGTGATGTCGCCATACACGCGGCGCGGCACATCGGGCGCGACTTCGTACAGCAGTTCGATGCGCTTGCCGCGCGCCCGCTCGGCCACCAGGTCGAACGCATCCTCGATCACGATCGCGACCTCGAAAGGCTCGTCTTCGAGTTCCATGTGCCCGGAATCGATCTTCGAGAAATCCAGGATATCGTCGATCAAAGTCAACAACTGCACCCCTGACAAGCGAATCGTTTCAACATAATCCTGCTGTTCGCCGTCAAGCCGGGTGTCCTGCAACAATCCGGCCGAGCCGATCACGCCATTCAGGGGGGTACGGATCTCGTGGCTCATGGTGGCCAGGAAAGTCGACTTAACCTGCGCCGCCTCCAATACCCGCAAATTGGCATCGCGCAGCGCGAATTCCGCTTCCTTGCGCTTGCTGATATCGATGATCGCGCCGGTGAAGCGCACTGCGACGCCAGCGGCATCGAAGCTGGCCTTGGCGCGCGCATTGACCCAGACGTGGCCGCCATCGGCGCGGCGCAACCGGAATTCAAGGTCCAGTGGCGCACCGTCGGCGATCGCACGTTTGCGCGCCTCGACGAAAGCGCCCGCATCCTCCGGATGAAAACGGGCCGGATCCCGCCCTTCGGCGGCGAGATCGGCATCACGCGGGAATCCGAGAATCTCGCGATAGCGCGCCGAGTAGTACACCGACTGGTCAACCAGGTTTTCATCCCATACCCCGGCCTGCACCGATTCGATCACCAGTTCAAGCTGCTCGCGCTGACGCTCGATCTCGACCTGCACCATGCGGCGCTGCGTGATGTCGATGATGGAACCGGTGAAGCGGACCGGATTGCCGGCGCCATCCAGGCTGGCCAGCCCGCGGCCGTTGACCCACAGGTAGCTGCCGTCGGCCTTCTTGAGCCGGTACTCGCAATCAAAATACGGCAGCGCGCCGCTGAAATGTGCCTCGCGGGCGGCTTCAAACTGCGCCCGGTCATCCGGGTGTACCAGTTCGCTGCGCGCGCCCGACAAACCGCCGCCGGCCTGCGCATAGCCCAGCATCTCGTAGTAGCGTGGCGAAAAATAAACCGTTCCCTGCGGCCATTCGATATCCCAGACGCCCGCCTGCGCGGATTGATTGACCAGGGCGAGCTGCTCGCGCTGGGCTTCATTCTGCGCGGTCAGGCGGCGGGTCTCGGTGAGATCGGTGATGGTGCCGATGATGCCGACCATCGAACCATCCGCGCGCCGCACCGCGGCCTTGCTGATGATCACGTCGCACACCGCGCCGTCGGCGCCGCTGATGGTCATCTCGACGCGCTCCACATGATCGGGACGCGCCGCAAGTACGCGCTCATGCCCGGCGTCGCGCTCCGCCTCCTCGGCGCCGAACAGGTCGGTCGTGGTCTTGCCGATCCATGCCTGCCGCGAGTGTCCGGTCAGGCGCTCCCAGGCGCGGTTGAACTGCAGGAAACGGCCGTCGATTCCCTTGCGAAACATCGGGATCGGATTGAGTTCGATCAGGTCCTCGGTCAGCTTCATCTGATCCGAAAGCGCACGCGTGGTGCGCTCGGCAATTTCCTCGGCGCGCCGGCGCGTGCCAGACAACACGCGCACCAGACCAAACAGCAGGAACGACCCGAGGGCGCCGAACACCGCGATCGTGCCGGCCATTCTGCCGCCCAGTTGAGCCTCCAGGCCCGGGGTCGATTCGAAGCGCAGATTCCAGCGCTTGCCGCCGGCCTCGACCGAACGGACGGAGGTGTAGCCCGGCGCAAGCTTTCCAACCGCGGCGCTGGCGAACAGCAGCGTTCCCGCGGGGCTGTCTTCAACGATACGCAGACGCATTCCGGCGACACCGTCCGGACCATCCCCGCCGATCAGATCGTCGATGCCGAACAGCAAATGCGCGACGCCGACCACCACGCCGCCCCGCTTCAAGGGCAGAAACAACATCGCTCCGGCGGCGGTCCTGCCGGCAACCGTGGTCACCTCGATGCGCTCGCTCATGGCCGGCTTTCCGGTGCGTTCGGCGATCGCGATCGCTTGCGCGAACGCCGGGCGGGCCAGCAGATCGTCCCCCGTTCCCAGCACCGCGTTGGGTCGCACTGCCTGGATCAGCATCACCGGCGCGACCCGCTCGCGTCCACCAATCTCGGGCCATATCCGGAAGTCCGGTTGCGAGCGCCGCACGTCGTTCAGAAACGCCGGCACATCGCGCGCAGCCAGCAGTGGGGCATAGCCGAAGCTGATGAACGGGTCGCGCCGCTGCCGGAACTCGAACGTGTCGATATAGGCGGACCATTCGCGCGGCGTGACCCGGGCCGGGGAGGCAAGTAGTCCGCCGATACCACGCAAATAAAGCTCGAAATGATCGAACCTGCTGTCGAGCGCATTGACCCTGGCATTGACCAGCTGTTCGAAACGGGTGTTGCTATCGCTGCGCTCGACCGCCTGCATCCAGTATGTGGAAACAGCCGTCAGGGCAAGCGCAAGCGCAAGTACCAGCCATGACAGGGGATAACGAAACCGCATGGCGACGATTGTACCGTTCGCTGCTGCCGGAACTGCCGCGACAAGCGCTGACAATGGCCGAAAATACCACCAAACCCGCGTTCACGACGCCGCTTTGCCATGTCCATGGGCACGCTGCCGCAAGCCCGGCCGCGGCCGCGGCGAAGTACCGGCAGTCAGGCGTCAGCCAGGCCTGAAGCGAGCACGTTGTCGATCAGGTCGTTGGCGGTGGTGAAGCGGTCAGCCTGCTTTTTGGCCATCATCATGTCGATCACCGGCTGGAAGCGTTCCAGGCCTGCCGGCAGCCGCGGTATCGGGGCGTTGACATGCTGGTACATGAGCGCCTGCGCGTTATCCGCCTGGAACGGACGGCGCGCGGTCAACATCTCGAAAAACACCACTCCGAGACTGTAGATATCGGTTCGCTGATCGACCGGCATCCCGAGCGCCTGTTCAGGCGCGAGATAGTAAGGGGTGCCGAACACCTCGCCGTGCTTGGTGCGCGAGATGTCGGAATTGGTCTGCTTGGCGATGCCGAAGTCGGCCAGGGCAAGGCTGCCGTCGGCCCGGATCATCACGTTGTCCGGCTTCATGTCGCGGTGCACGATGCCCTGCGCATGCACCGCGGTCAGCGCGCCTGCCACCTGCAGCAGGATCGCCACCGCGACTTGCGGACTCAGGTGGCGCGCGATCAGTTCGCGCAGGTCGCCGCCCGGGAAATACTCCATCGCGATGTAGGCGTAGGAATCGGTGAACCCCTGGTGATAGATGCGCGCCACGTTCGGATGGTCGATCTGCGACACCAGCGCGAATTCCTGGATGAAGCGCTGCATCATCTCGTTGCCTTCTTCATCGTCATCGGCGGCGATGGGCAACAGCTTGAGCACGTGCTGCGCCTGGGTTTCGAGTTCGTCGGCCAGGAACACCTTCGACATGCCGCCCTCGCCCAGCTTGCGGATCATGCGGTAGCCATCGATGGTGATGTGGGCATCATCCAGCGGCGGTTTGGGGCGCGGCGGCGGGCTCACGACCGGCACCGGCGCATCGGCCGGCCGGCCTTGCGCGATCACCGCCGAATTGGCGGTCACCGCATCGATGATCATCTGATAGAACTGCATGTCGGCACCCGGCCGCGCCGTCAGGCCGGTGATTTCGACAATGTCGACCACGCCGGTGCGCCCCTTGACCGTGAGCTGGCCGCTGCGCCCGGGAATGAAGCGCCGCCCCGCGGCCTTGACCGCCGCGCGACTGGCGACGATGCTCCAGCCCAGTTCCTTGGTCTTGCCCTCCAGGCGCGACGCGAGATTGACCGTGTCGCCGATGACGGTGGTCTCGGTGGCCTCGCCGGAACCCATGCGGCATACCGAAATGTCGCCGGTATGCACGCCGACGCCGATGGCGAAATCCGGCATCTGCCGGCCCGGATACTTGTCGCGAATCCATGGCTTGAAGCGGTGCGCGGCGAGCACCATCAGGACCCCCGCCTTGAGCGCCCGCTCGGCATGATCGTCGCTGCCGGAGCGGCCGTCGAACATCGCCACCAGGCCGTCGCCGAGAAACTTGACGATCCAGCCGGCCTGATCGAGGATCGGCTCGCAGGCCTGGCCGAAAAATGCATTGAGAAACTCGACCACCTGACCCGGTTCAAGCACCTCGGCCATGCTGGTGAAATTGCGGATATCGGCGAACAACACAGTGCCGTAGACGGTTTCGCGCGAAGTGGCGGCCCGCACGTCCGGCGGCGAGCGCTCCTCCATCGAACTGAAATGCGAGGTCAGGTCCAGCGAGCGCTTGGGCCGCGAGCGCGGTGCGCCCTGCGACGCCGCGCCGGCACTGCCTGCCGCCTCCGCCGCAACCGCCGCCGCTGCCACCGCCGCGGCACGATCGGCGGCTCGCAAGTTCGCGGCAGCGCGAATATCGGTCCCGTCCAGACTTGCGTGCACCCCCGAGAGACGATTTCCCTCCAGCCGCTTCAGGCGGCCGGTGATGGCATTGAGCAACTCGTTGCGCTTGACCGGCTTGTTGAGGAAATCGTCGGCGCCCAGATTCATGCTCTTGCGAAAACTGTCGCGATCGTCAAGCGCGGTCAGGAATATCACCGGGATGGTCGCGGTCTGGTCATTGGCGCGCACCGCCGCCAGCATGCCGAATCCATCCATGTTCGGCATCTGCACATCCGAAATGATGATGTCGGGCAGTTTGCTGACCGCCAGTTGCAAGCCCTGCAGGCCGTCAGCGGCGGTGATCACATCATGATTCGCCGACGCCAGATGCAGGCGCACCAACTCGCGAATGGTCGGATCATCTTCGACGACTAGGATGTTGGCCACGGCGGGTGTGGAAGTATCCGGTTGGTTAAATGCAGGTCGAACGCACTGCGGCAACGATGTCCGCAAACGCGCGGACCAATCGCCACCGTGATCTATTATGAATCCCCAAGACGCCCCTCACCTTTTTGACGATTGTAGCAATCCTCAGCCACATCACGACGATCGAAGCAAGTTGGGTTAACAATGGTTAACCAAGGCGCACAGTGACAGGTTCGCATATCGCCCGTTACAGGGCTCGACATGCGGCCCGAAGAGCTATGATCGCGGCCCGGACATGCCGCCGCGCCTGGCGGCTTGACATTTGCCTGGCTGGTTCCGAATCCAGGTACCACTTTCAGGATGTCCGGATTTCCGAAATGTGGGAAGACGCGCAAGCTCAGGGACTAATGTGCGTCTTCGGGAGACCCAGGATGATCCCGGGTAACCGGGCGCGGCACTGAGCCGCGCGATGTCAGCATCGCGTAATCTTCGCGTGGTCAACTGATCAAGAAGCGTCTTGCCGTACTCGTCACGTGCACACGAAATCCACTAGGGACAACATGAAAATTCTTGAATTGTCACTGCGACCCACTCGAGCCGCCATCCTGCCGCTGGCTGCCGCGCTGGTTTTCTCACTGGCTGGCTGCTCCGGTGAATATGGCTATTCGCGGAGCGTGTTTCAGGGCAAGGTAGTGGATCGAGCAGCCGCCGACATCGAGTCGTTCGCGGGCAAGCCCGACAATCTTGACCGCCTCAGCAGCGGAGACGAGGTCTGGACCTACAACAAACGCACCTTCGATGCTGAAAACGGCAATTCAAAGGACGCCGCAGTCAAGGTTACGCTGCGCAAGGATCCGAAGTCTGGCGCATTGATGTACGCCGATATCGACTTTGTGGCGCAGTAGCCGGACCAGTAGGCGGACCCCGGTGCCGGCGGCAGCACCCGTCGGCGAGCGAACCAACGTGACTCGGCCACTACCCGGGGCAGCAACAGGTGTACAACATTAAAACGCCCCATTGCGGGGCGCGGGATTCGTGGCGGAGAGAGCGGGATTCGAACCCGCGGTAGGTATTAGCCTACACACGCTTTCCAGGCGTGCGACTTAAACCGCTCATCCATCTCTCCGAGCATTTCCATTTTAGCATCGCCGGGGCTTGCAGCCGGCCCGCCCACAAGCGCGGCCCAATAAAAAACCCCGGTCCCATTGCGGGGACCGGGGTTGCATTTTTGCGGGCCCGGCCGACAAGCCGGGCCGGGCGGAACTGCTAGTTGGTCTCCGTGCTGATGCCGCCGCGCAGGCTCGGGTAGCGCACGTGCTCCACCAGTTCCTGCGTTTCAGCGTCCGGCGCCGGCGTCAACAGACTGACGATGATCATCACCGCCAATCCGATAGGCACCCCAAACACGCCGGCGGAAATCGGCTGAATGTCCCACCAGATGTTGTCGACGATCGGCGACGTCACGTTGAACACACTGCGCAGCCAGACCTGGGTGGTGGCCATGTAGTAGAACGTCACGCCGAGGCCGGCGATCATTCCCAGACACGCGCCGTACGCATTGGCGCGTTTCCAGAACACGCCGAGCACCAGCGCGGGGAAGAAACCCGCCGCCGCCAGCGAGAACGCCGCCGAAACCAGGAACAGGATGTCCGCCGGCTTTTGCGCCGCTACCGCCGCCGCCGCCAATGCGACCACCAGCAACAGCACCTTGGAAATGGTGACGCGCCGTGCGGTGGAAGCGTTTGGGTCGAGCATCTTGTAATAAAGATCGTGCGACAAGGCGTTCGCGATGGTCAACAGCAGACCGTCTGCCGTCGACAGCGCCGCCGCCAATCCGCCGGCCGCGACCAGCCCGGAGATGACGTAGGGCAGACCGGCGATTTCAGGCGTCGCCAGCACCACGATGTCGCCGCCGATCGCGATTTCGGCCAACTGCACGATGCCATCCTTGTTGACATCGATGACCGATAGCAATGAGGAATCAACCTTTTGCCAGGACGCCACCCAAGCCGGTAGCTTCGAGAACTCCGAGCCCACCAGCAGTGTGTAGACATCGAACTTCGCCAATACCGCAAGGGCCGGTGCGGTGAAGTACAAAAGGAAGATGAAAAACAGCGACCAGAACACCGACTCCCGCGCCTCCTTGACCGACGGCGTGGTGTAGTAACGCATCAGGATGTGCGGCAACGCGGCGGTGCCGACCATCAGGCAGAACACCAGTGCCAGGAAGTTGCGCCGCGATATATCGCGTGCCTTTTCGTCCTTGCCCGGAAATGCCTCGGCATGCTTGAGTGGTGGATTGGCCCGCGCGCCTACGGCAGCCTCCTTGGTCCAGGCGGACTTGGCAGCAGCCGCGTCCTTGGGAAAATCCCTGACCGCCTTCTCCGCCGCATTGATCTGCGGTAACGGTGCATTGGCTGCTTTCAGGTCCTCGAGCGACTTGGCCGTCTTGGCACGCTCGGTATCGAGCGACCCCGGCAATGCCTTGACCTTTTCGTTGGCCGCCTTGGCGCGATCGGCGAAAATCTGCCGGACTTCCTTCTCCTTGGGATCGTCAGTCAGCTGCTTTTCGCGCTCGGTGACTTTCTCAAGCGTCTTGCCGTAGACGAACTGCGGCAGCGGAATGCCGGTGTGCTTGACCGACAGCCACACCACCGGGATCAGGTAGGCAACGATCAGGATGATGTACTGCGCCACCTGGGTCCAGGTCACCGCCTTCATGCCGCCGAGGAACGAACACACCAGAATGCCGCCCAGGCCGAGAAAAATTCCCAGTTCGAAGCCGACACCGGTCAGGCGCGTGGTGATCAGGCCAACGCCGTAGATCTGCGCCACCACGTAGGTGAAGGAGCACAGCACGGCCGCGAAGATACCGATGGCGCGGGCGAAGTTGCCGCCGTAACGTGCGCCGAGAAAGTCCGGAATCGTGAACTGGCCGAACTTGCGCAAATAGGGCGCCAGGAACAGCGCCACCAGACAGTAGCCGCCGGTCCAGCCAAGAATGAAGGCCAGGCCGTTGAAGCCGGTCAGGTACAGCGTGCCGGCCATGCCGATGAACGACGCCGCCGACATCCAGTCGGCGCCGGTGGCCATGCCATTGAACAGCGCCGGCACCTTGCGCCCGGCCACGTAATACTCCGAGGCGTCCGAGGTACGGCTCATGATGCCGATGCCGGCATACAGGCCGACGGTGGCGATCAGGAAGATGTAGCCGATCCAGTTGCGCGGCAGGCCCATTTGCTCGAGCACCGCCAGGATGATCACGAAGACGATGAAGCCGCCCGTGTACCAGGTGTAAGCCTTTCGCAGCTGGGTAAAAAAGGCGCTGCGTTCTTGTGCGTTGGTTGCCATGATGTCTCCCTTAGTCGCCTTCTGCCACGCCGTATTCGTCGTCGAGCTTGCCCATCGCGCGCGCGTAGTACCAGATGATCACGACGTAGATGATGAGCGATCCCTGGGCGGCCATGTAGAACGACAGCGGCCAGCCAAAAATGGTGATGCCCGACAACTCCCGGGCGAAATAGCCCATGATGAAGGTGGCGGCGAACCAGATGAACAACAATACGCCGGTCACACGCAGGTTTCGTTGCCAGTATTCCTTGTGCTTCTCAGTGATTTGAATTGCCATACAACCTCCTCTTATGAAGACCTCTTTGGTTGATGCAGCTTGCTGCTAAAACTTTCTACCAGGCGTTGCGGTAAACCGGCTCAGGCTGACGCCATTGGACTGGGTGCTGCAGGCCTTCCTTCACCTCCTTCAACCGGCAGGCCCTCTTCGTCAGCCGATTGCTTGCGCAGCGCCTTGATGTCGGCGTCAAGCAAATGCGCGATTTTCGGATTGAAGCGTACGGTATGGCGTTTCAGGCCCTCGAGTTCGACCATCTCGCCAAGCACGAAATGGGTCATTCCAAGTTGATACCAGCCGTGCATGCTCATCGGTTCGATCCGCACTACTTCCTTGAACGCCTGCTTGGCCTCCAGGTGACGCCCGTGCTTCACATGGATCAGGCCGGTGCCGTACCATGCGCGGTCATGGTCGGGCTTGAGGGCCAGGACGCGCGCGAAATGCCGCAAGGCGTCATCGTGCAGCCCCTGCTGGTCGCAGACCCAGCCCACATTGAAGTGCGCCACCGCGAGATCCGGATTGATGCGCAACGCGCGTTCGAATTCGGCGCGCGCGCGGGCGCGATCACCCTTCAGGCCCCAGACATGGCCTTGTGCCATTACCGGCGCGGCAGCATCCGCGGTGCCAGTGGCGGTGGCCGATTCGATCCCGCTGTAGATTTCAAGCGCACGGTCGTACTGCTTGAAGCGCACCGCCAGGCGCGCGGTCAGGTCGAGGTAAAACCGCAGTACGCGATTCATCTCGGTGCTCCCGGCGTTGCCGCTTGCCGATTGGCGGTGAGCGCGGCGCAGGCACTGTGCTGCGGACTTTCGCCGCACAGCTGCAGCTTGCCGATCGACAGGCCAACCCACGCCACCACCAGCAGCGCGCAGGCAGCGAAGGGCAGATGACGATCAAGCACGAAACGCGGCGTGATCAGGCGCATCAACGCGACGAACGGCTGGGTGCCCTTGACGAACAATCCATAGATCAGGTTGCCTTCAAGCTTGTGCGGCGATGGCAGGAAAAACAACACGAGAAGCCCGCGCGCCATGAAGAACATCAGCGCGAGTTCGACGATCGCCTTGACAATCTGCACCAGCAACAAAGCATCCAACGTCTTGTCTCCTGCCTGCATGGACTCCGGCATGTTCCGGATTCGCCCGGCTCCCGCCCGCCTGGACAACCGGCATTCCCGGAACCGCAACACTTCAAACGTGCCTGGTCACACCAGACTCCCGCGTCGCAACTACCCGTTTCATCACTTCACTTCAACAGCAGGTGGTCATTCCACCCGTCCAGCACTGTTACCGCACGCTCAAATCGGCTGCTTCAACTGTTCAAGGATCGCCGGGTTTTCCAGGGTCGACACATCCTGGGTAATGGTTTCGCCCTTCGCCAATGAGCGCAACAGGCGCCGCATGATCTTGCCGGACCTGGTTTTCGGCAGGTTGTCACCAAAGCGGATCTCCCTGGGCTTGGCGATCGGCCCGATTTCGCGGCCGACCCAGTCGCGCAATTCCTGCGCCATCGCCTTGGCCGCCGCGCCAGTCGGCCGCGCGCCTTTCAACACCACGAAGGCCACCACCGCCTCGCCGGTCAGGTCGTCCGGGCGCCCGACCACCGCGGCCTCGGCCACCAGCTTGCTGTTGGCCACCAGCGCCGATTCGATCTCCATCGTTCCTAGCCGGTGCCCGGATACGTTGAGCACATCGTCGATCCGGCCCATGATGGTGAAATAGCCGGTCTCGCGGTCGCGCACGGCACCGTCGCCGGCCAGATAGAGCTTGCCGCCAAGCTCTTCCGGAAAATAGGTCTTGCGAAATCGATCGGGGTCGCCCCAGATAGTGCGCACCATCGATGGCCACGGCCGCTTGACCACCAGAATCCCGCCGTTGCCGTTGGCCACGTCATGCCCGGCCTCGTCAACGATCGCAGCCATGATGCCTGGCAGCGGCAGGGTGCAGGAGCCTGGCACCAGCGGCGTCGCGCCAGGCAGCGGCGCGATCATGTGGCCCCCAGTCTCGGTCTGCCAGAAGGTGTCGACAATCGGGCAACGGCCACCACCGACATTCTCGTGGTACCACATCCAGGCTTCCGGATTGATCGGTTCGCCGACCGAGCCCAGGATGCGCAGTGTAGTCAGCGCATAGTTGCGCGGGTGCGTCTTCGGGTCGACCTCGGAGGCCTTGATGAGCGAGCGAATCGCGGTCGGTGCGGTATAGAAAATCGAGCATTTGTGCTTGGCGATGGTGGCCCAGAATCGCCCGGCATCCGGATACGTCGGCACACCCTCGAACACGATTTGCGTGGCGCCTGCCGCCAGAGGCCCATAGGCCACATAGGAATGCCCGGTCACCCAACCGATATCGGCGGTGCACCAGAACACGTCTGCCGGCTTGATGTCGAAGGTCCAGCGCATGGTCAGCATGGCCCACAACAGGTAGCCACCGGTGGAGTGCTGGATACCCTTGGGTTTGCCGGTCGACCCGGAGGTGTAGAGAATGAACAAGGGGTGCTCGGCGCCCACCCACTCGGGTTCGCAAACTTCGGCCTGACCGGCCTCCGCATCATGCAGCCAGGTATCGCGCCCGGGCTGCATGGTCACCGCGCCGCCGGTGCGGCGATATACCACGACGTTGCGCACCGCCTCACAGCCCCCCATCGCCAGGGCCTCGTCGACGATCGCCTTGATCGGCAGGGCACGACCGCCGCGCATTTGTTCGTCCGCCGTCAGGATCGCCACCGCGCCGGCATCGATCACCCGTTCCTGCAGGCTCTTGGCCGAGAAGCCGCCGAACACCACCGAATGGGTGGCACCGATCCGTGCGCAGGCCTGCATCGCAACCACGCCTTCGATGGTCATCGGCATGTAGATGATGACCCGGTCACCGCGGCCGATACCCATGCCGCGCAGGGCGTTAGCGAACCGGCACACCCGGGCGTGCAGCGCCTTGTAGGTGATCGGCGTTACCGCGCCATCATCGGCCTCGAAAATGATCGCGGTCTTGTCGGCGTTGCCGTTCTCCAGATTGCGGTCGAGGCAGTTGTACGAGGCGTTGAGTTCGCCATCCTCGAACCATTTGTAGAACGGCGCGTTCGATTCGTCGAGCAGTTTGGTGAACGGCTTGCGCCAGGCCAGAGTGTCGCGCGCGAGGCGCCCCCAAAAACCCGCGTAGTCGCGATCAGCCTCGGCACAAAGCGCACGGTAGGCGCCCATGCCGGAGATGGCGGCGGCCTTGACCATCGCATCGCCAGGGGCGAAGACCCGCTTTTCATGCATGACCGACTCAATCCCCGACATTCCGCTCTCCTCCCAGGCAATGGTCGTTGTAAGCTCTTACCGTCAGCGCGCTCAAACTGCGACAATCGCCGGTGACACGGGTGGCACTTTTTTGTGGTCCCGGCAAAGCTCGAGCAAGGCGAGGCCACACTCCGTTTCGCGTACACCAAGCACCAAACCGGCAAGCATTGCCGGAAATGCATGATGCTCCCGAAATCCAATCTCAAGACGTTATGGTAGTTGGCTTACACAATCCTTACAACACCGGACTTTTCGCACACTTTCAATTCTGCGGCGCACCATTTCCATGACCCCAATCAAGTTCATTCGCGAGTTCGATCCGGCCTACGGCAAGCTGGTCACCGTCACCCCGCTGATCCGGCGTCTGGTGGCACCCAACAGCGGTGCCTTTACCGCCTGGGGCTCCGGCACTTACGTGATCGGCCATGACCAGGTCGCGGTGATCGATCCGGGCCCGCTCGACATGGACCACGTGGACGGCCTCCTGGCCTGCCTGGGGAACGAGCGTATCAGCCATCTGGTGATTACCCATACCCATCTTGACCATTCACCCGCCGCCGCGCCGCTGGCCGCGCGCACCGGCGCGCAGGTAGTCGGCTGCGGTCCGCACGGCGCCCATGGCGACACCACCGAAGCCGGCGCCGACTATGATTTCGTGCCGCAACTGCAATTGTTCGACGGTGACCAATGCAGCGGGCCAGGCTGGACCCTGGAGGCAGTGGCGACACCAGGCCATACCTCGAACCACTTGTGCTATTGCCTCATGGAAGAAGGCGCCCTTTTCACCGGCGACCATGTGATGGGCTGGTCCACCACCGTGGTGTCGCCGCCCGACGGCGACATGGCGGCCTACATGGCCAGCCTGGAAAAGCTGCGCCTGCGCGCCGACCGCCTCTACTACCCGACCCACGGCGCGCCGATCGCGGCGCCGCAGGAATACGCGGGGCAACTGTTGCAGCACCGCCGCGAGCGCGAAGACCAGGTGCTAGCCTGTCTGGCCGCAGGTTGCGACAGCATCGACGCCATGGTGCAAAAACTGTATGCGAACGTCGATGCTGGCCTGCACAAGGCCGCCGGCCGCTCGGTACTGGCCCACCTGCAAAAGCTGATCAGCGAGGGGCGCGTCGCGCGCGCCGACTCCACTGATCATGCACTGCCCGGCAACAACGCGCGCTTTGCGCTTTCCTGAAGCGGCGGGTGGGCCGTGCGACGCAGGCGGCGCCACTTCCGTGTCTGAAGCACCGCATCGCACCTTGGCGGCGCGTTATCGCTGCCGTTGCCGCCTATAATCAGTCGCGCCGGTTTGTGTCGCTGGCGCCCTCCTTGATCGCCGCGTGCCGCTCCTCTCCCTGATCATGCTGATGGTGCTGACGCACCTGGCCTACACCGGTACCCGGGTCACGCTTTCGCTCTATGCGCTGCAACTGGGGGCGTCCGCCTTCAGCGTCGGCCTGTTGATGTCATTGCTGGGCGTGATCCCGATGTTCCTGTCGGTGCATACCGGGCGCTGGACCGATCGCGTCGGGCCCGCCAGGCCTACCTTGCTGGCGCTGCTGCTGGTGATCGCTGGCACGCTGGCGCCCTGGCTGGCGCAATCCATCCATGGCCTGTATGCCGGCAGCCTGATGCTCGGCACCGGCTTCATGATCGGCCATGTGGCGATCAACAATGCTGTCGGCCATATCAGCACGGCGGAGAAGCGCACCCTCAATTTCGGCTACCTGGCGCTCGGGTTCTCGACTTCCAGCGTGCTCGGACCCGTCACCGCCGGCTTCGCCATCGATCACATTGGTCATGCGCGCAGCTTTTTCCTGATCGCGATGTTCCCGCTGCTGGCGCTGCTGGTGTTCTGGCCGATCGTGCGGCGCCATGCGCGACATGCACACGGCACCGCCAAACCGCCGGCCAATCCGCAAGTGATCGACCTGCTGCGCGACGCACCGCTGCGCGCGGTTTTCATCGTCAGTGGACTGCTGTCGATGGCCTGGGACCTGTTTACCTTCATGATGCCGCTGCAAGGCTCGCGCCTGGGTTTGTCGGCATCGACCATCGGCCTGATCATGGGGGCGTTTGGCTTTGCCACCTTTGTCGTGCGCGCCGCGATGCCGTGGATCGCCCGCAACCTGTCGGAGTGGCAGACGCTGACCATGGCGCTTGCGATCACCGCGGCGGTGTACTTCGTGTTTCCGCTGGTAAGCCTGGTGCCGGCCCTGTTCATCCTGGCGTTTATCCTGGGCCTCGGTCTGGGCAGCGCGCAACCGATGGTGATGAGCCTGTTGCACCATGCAGCGCCGGCCGGGCGCGCCGGCGAGGCGGTGGGTGTGCGCACCATGGTGATGAACACCAGCCACGCCACCTTGCCACTGCTGTTTGGCGCGCTCGGCAGTGCCCTCGGGATGGTGCCGGTATTCTGGGTGCTCGCCTTGTCGATGGGCGCCGGCGGCGTCTACGCTTCGCGCCGACGCGGTTCGGTGGTCAAGGCGCCCTGATCGCGCGCGGCGCGCACCGCCGGCGCGACTTGCCGCCAGCGCCGCCCGACGGACCGGCTCGCCATGTGCTTGAATACGCCGGCAAGCCCACCCCGACGCCGCAGGCGTCCCGAAAGGTCCAAGCATGCGGCTTCACAGCCATCGGCAGCGTCCATATCACCTGAGCCCGCTGCCGCTCGAACAGGTCGCGCGCGAAGCCGCCGGCGCCCCGCCCGCGCCATGCAGCGCCGCCCAGCCGGACGACACGCAAACCGCATCGCGCGACAGCATCAAGCACATTTTCCCCGAGTATCTCGGCCTGTTTCGCCGCTTCCTTGATGGCCCGATGGCCGGCGCGCGCGCGCCGGTCCCGGCCGCGCCGCAAATTCGCGCCGACAACCTCAAGGCCTCAGCCTACTTCCTGGATGCCAGCATTGCCGGCATTTGCACCCTGACCGAATCCGACTGGCTCGACGCACAGCGACCGGCGCACAGCCACGCGCTTGTATTGCTGGTCGAATTCGGCCGCGAACCACAACCCGGCCATCCCGGCCATGCCTGGATCGCCGGCGGCAACGCTGCGCGCACCGACTTGCGTGCGACCGAATTGGCGGTCGTCCTGTCGGGCTACCTGCGCTGGATGGGCTTTTCCGCGCGCGGCCATGCCAATGGCGCGAGCACGGTCGACATCGAGCACGTGGCGGCGCGTGCCGGCGTGGTGCGCGCCGAAGGCGATCGCCTGGCGGCGCCATTCATCCGCCGCGGGTTCCGGTTGGCGGTGGTCAGCACCGATTACGAAATGGCGATTGACCTGCCGCTGGCCCGCGGCGGAACACTTGAGCCCGATGACGCCGGCCTGCGCGAAGGCCTTGGCGGCACCCGGCCGTATGACTGGGATGCGAGGCTCGATGAGCGCGCCCTGCATCTGGGGCGCTACCCGATGGAGAAGATCGCGCGCACCCGGCAGCCGAGCACGCTGGTACTGGCCGACGAGATCCGGCGCATTCCGAAACGCGGCGATTTTTTCAAGCGCGCGCAGGCCGGCGACCTTGGCGAGAAAGCCAGGCGCGAGCGCATGCGCTTTCCGATGAAGCATCCCTATGCGCTCGGCATGCAACCGCTGATCCAGCAGATGGTGCCGCTGCAGGGCGGGCGCGACAAGCTGGCACCGACCGGCATCGGCGGTGATCTGTCGGACCCGCAAGGCAATGCCGACGCGATCAAGGCGCTGGGCTACTTCCTGGGCGCCGACTTTGTCGGCATCTGCCGCGCCGAACCATGGATGTACTACTCGCACGATGAAGTCGAGGGCCAACCGATTGCGGCCTATCACGACTACGCGGTGGTGATGCTGTTCGACCAGGGCTACGAGACCATGGAAGGGGCCTCGGGCGACGACTGGATCTCGGCTTCGCAATCGATGCGCGCCTACATGCGCGGCGCCGAGATCGCCGGCTTGATGGCCGCCCATTGCCGGCGCATGGGCTATTCCTCGCGCGCCCATTCAAACGCGCACTCGGAGGTGATCCACAATCCGGCGATCCTGATGGCGGGCCTGGGCGAAGTCAGCCGCATCGGCGACACCATCCTCAACCCGTTCATCGGCCCTCGCTCGAAGTCCGTGGTGTTCACCACCGACCTGCCGATGACGGTCGACCTGCCGATCGATTTCGGCCTGCAGAATTTCTGCGACAACTGCCGCAAGTGCGCCCGCGAATGCCCGTGCAACGCCATCACCTTCGGTCCCAAGGTGATGTTCAACGGCTATGAAATCTGGAAGGCCGATGTCGAGAAATGCACCAAGTACCGCGTCACCAACATGAAGGGCTCGGCCTGCGGGCGCTGCATGAAGATGTGCCCGTGGAATCGCGAGGACACGGTCGCCGCCGAACAACTCATGTGGCAATCGATCGAACATCCGGAACTCGCCAAATCGATCGCCGACCGGGATGATTTCGACGGCAACGGCGCGCGCAACCCGATCAAGCGCTGGTGGTTCGACCTCGAGGTGGTCGACGGCGTCGCCGTGCATCCGCTGGCCGGCACCAATGAACGCGACATCGACATCTCGCGCCTGCGCCTGGGCGACAGGCAAAAACTGGCAATGTTCCCGCCGGAATTGCAGCCTCCCGGCGGCACGACGATGACCACCGTACTTCCGGTTGATCGCGAAGCCGGTTTGCGGCGCTACCAGGAAGCCGAGACCCCGGTACACGCGCGGATGCGCAACGAAGGGCCGGATGCATAATCGCGACGGCCAGCAAAACCGGAGACCATCATGTTGAAACTGACCCTTGCGGTCTTGTGCCTCGTCGTCACTCCGCTGGCGTTTGCCCAGACCGGCGGCACGCCAACCCGCCCGGTGCGAATCATCGTGCCGTTCCCGCCCGGCGCCGCGACCGATACGCTCGGCCGCCTGATCGCACAAAAACTCACCGACACATGGGGTCAGCCGGTCACGGTCGACAATCGTCCGGGCGCCGGCAGCATCGTCGGCGCCGAGACCTCGGCCAAGTCCGCGCCCGATGGCTCCACCATCTTCATGGGCCATATCGGCACCCATGGCGCCAACCCGGCCCTGTACGCAAAGCTGCCGTACGACCCGGTGCGCGACTTCGCGCCGGTGTCACTGCTGGTCTCGATTCCCAACCTGCTGGCGGTGCATCCGTCGCTGCCGGTCGCGAGCGTGCGCGAGCTGATCGATTTGGCGAAGTCCAGACCCGGCGCCCTTAACATCGGCTCGCCCGGGATCAGCACTTCGGCGCACCTGATCATCGCCCTGTTCAGTTCATTGACCGCAACCAGCATGACCCATATACCGTTCAAGGGCACCGTAGCAGCGATGCAAGGTCTGGTTGGCGGCGATGTGCAGGTGGCGTTCGACACGGTCACCGCGATCATGCCGCAGGCGCGCGCCGGCCGCGTGCGGGTGCTGGCGATCACCTCCAGGGATCGCTCCTCCGGCGCCCCGGACATCGCGCCGCTGGCCGACTCTGGCGTGCCGGGGTTCGATGTTTCGACCTGGTTCGCCTTGTTTGTTCCCGCAGGCACACCCAAGGCGGTGATCGAACGCACACACGCGGATGTCGTGCGCATCCTGCAAGCAAAGGAAATGAACGAGCGCCTGCAGGCGCTCGGCATGAACGTGGTGGCAAGCTCGCCCGAGCAGCTCGCCGCGCATGTCACAAGCGAGATCGCCCGCTGGGGCCGGGTGGTCAAGGAAGCCAATATCAAGGTCGAGTAAGACGCCCCGTCGCCAACCCGGAAGCCCCACATGAAAGCAGCCAACTTCATCCCGCTCACCAGCTGGCAGGAGTATCCGCCGGCCGAAATGATCGAGCGCGCGCGCAGCTTCAACGCCGAGATCCAGCGCCGGCGTACGGTACGTGAATTCGCCGATCGCCCGGTGCCGCGCGAGATCATCGAGCAATGCCTGTTGGCGGCCGGCAGCGCGCCGTCCGGCGCCGCGCTGCAGCCCTGGCACTTCGTGGCGATCAGCGATCCGGCGATCAAGGCCACCATCCGCCGCGAGGCTGAAAAGGAGGAGCGCGAGTTCTACAACGGCCGCGCCCCGCAGGAGTGGCTTGATGCGCTGGCGCCACTGGGGACCGACGAACACAAGGAATTTCTCGACATCGCACCCTGGCTTGTCGCGATCTTCGAGAAGACCCATTCCGTGCTCGACGACGGCCGCCGCGTGAAAAACTACTACGTCGGCCAATCCACTGGCATCGCCTGCGGCATGCTGATCACCGCACTGCATGCCGCCGGCCTTGCGACCCTTACCCACACGCCGAGCCCGATGGGATTCTTGAACAAAATCCTGGGACGGCCGAAGGGCGAACGGCCGTTTTTGCTGCTGGTGGCGGGGTATCCGGCCACCGGCGTCAAGGTGCCGGACATCAAGCGCAAGGCGCTGCAGGAGATTTCAACGTTTCTTTGAAACAGTTGCGACAACCGTGATTGCCGCCGGACCTGCTGGCAGCCGCGTATACTTGCTTCGCATCCAGGCTGCAGTTAACGCATTCCATTTCCGGAGCCCCGACACCCATGCCAGTCATCGCAATGAGTCGTGAAATGGGTTCGCTCGGCAAGGACGTGGCCTATGGCCTGGGTGACGTGTTCAACATCCGGGTGAAGCACCACGAGATCGTTGACCATGTGGCGGACAAGACTCGGCTGCGCAAGACGCACGTCATCAGCTATCTACAGGGCAAGCTCGGCTTTCTTGACCGCATGACCATCGATCAGGCGTCGATCGCGATTCATTCCGCGGACGAGATTCTTACACTGGCCGCCGAGACTTCCGAGGGCATCGTGCTGCGTGGATGGGGCGCCACCGCCTTGCTGCGCAGCATCCCGCACGTGGTGTGCGTCAGGGTCTGCGCGCCTACCGAGTTGCGGGTCGAGCGCATGATGGAGCGCCTGGATTCGGACGAGCGCGACCGCGTGATCACCGAGATCGCGCACAGCGATCAGGCGCATGACGCGATCATGAAGCGCAATTTCGCGGTGGCGGCGACCGATGCCACGCACTACGATGTGGTGCTCAATACCGAGCGCATGTCGGTGGCCGAATGCGTCGAGGCGGTGGTGCACGCGGTCAGGTCCGCCGATTTCGCGGAGACCGAGAGTTCGCGCGCGCGGCTTGAAAACGCGGCGCTGGAGGCGCGCTGCCGCGCCGTGCTGCGGCGTGACGGCAAGACCCGCGATTGTCAGGTCGCGATTGCCGCGCTGGGTGGTCGCGTCATGCTCTCCGGTGTGGTCAATACCGTCGCGCAGGCGGCGGCCTGCGCGGAGTTGACAAGCGCGGTCCGCGGCGTGAGCGGCGTGGAGAATGTGCTCAAGAGCATGGAGTCGGCAGGCACCCGTCGTGGCGGGTCGATCTAGCCAAGCTCGCGTTCAGCGTTGGTACGTCGGGCGCGCTGCCCGCGCATGCCATGTTCGACCAAGACATGAGCACGCGAATTTCCGCCGCTTAGATGCGGTGCCCCGGTTGCCAGGGTGAAGATTTCGACCGGAATTTGCGCATTCAACCTTCACCGAGCGCCGCGTTCACTCGAGGCATCACCTGCTCGGCCATCAGTTGCATCGAGCGTCGCGCCAGGGCAGGATCGGCCCAATCATGGCCGCACATCAGCAAGGTGCCGAATCCGCCCAGTTCGGCGTGAAACGCCAGCAATTGATCGACCACCTTCGCCACCCCGCCGCGAATGACCATGCTGTCGAGCACGAAATCGAGCGTGACCTGCTCGTCAGGCATTGCGGGATCGCGCTTGAAGGAAAACAGGGCGCCGGCGCTCCTGCGCTTGGTGAGCAGGTTCCAGAAGTAAAAGCCGTACGGCCCCTGGGGATCCATCACATGACGCTCGGCGGTGGCGTCGTCGGCGGCGACGAATATGCTTTTGCACACCCGCCAGTCGGCACGCAGGGCCGGTTGACCGACGTTGGCGCGGCCCTGCGCATAGGCCGGCCAGTGGCTGGCCACCCCTGGCGACTGCAGGAAGTTGGCGGACATCGGCTTCCAGCCGCGCTCGGCCGCAGCGGTGATGCCTTTGGAGGCCGGCGTGATGGCGGTGATCACGATCGGCGGATGCGGCGCCTGATAGGGCTTGAGAAAGATGCCCTGCCCGGTCTCGGGGATCAGCGTGCGCCGGGTGCTGATGTTCCAGTACTTGCCCTGCAATTCATAGGGCGCCGTGCCCGACCAAAGCGCCAGAACGTGATCGATAGCTTCGACGAACATCGCATTGCGATCGAGATCGATATTGCCGAACACTTCCATGTCGGATCGCAATCCACCTGGCCCGATGCCGAAGATGAAGCGCCCTTCGAGCATGTGGTCGAGCATCGCCGCAACCGCCGCCACCTGGGCCGGATGGCTGTTGGTCAAGTTGACGGTGCCGGTACCGAGTTTGATGGTGCGGGTGTCATGCGCGATGCTGGCAAGGAACGCCAGCGCCGAGGGAATCGATTCGCAGATGTCGGAGATGTGCTCGCCGACCAGTGCTTCGGCGAAGCCGAGCCGGTCGGCAAGGATGAAGGCCTCGCGGTCTTCCTTGAGCGTCTGGGTGTAGTTCCGCCCCGGCGGATGCATGGGCATGGTGAAGAAGCCGAGTTTCATGGAAGCGCCTGACGATGACCACGGGAACCGGCGATGTTAGCTGACATCGATTGGCGCAGGCGCCGCGATTGGCTTGCTCGCATCATCGATGACTGTCCGTCGAGCGCAGATCGTGGTTTCAAGCGGCAGCAGCGTGCCGCTTGAAACCATTCAGCCTGCAAGTCGCGCCGTGCTAAACGCCGAGCAACTCGACCTCGAACTGAAGGGTCGCGTTCGGCGGAATCACCCCCCCCGCGCCGCGCGCACCGTAGCCCATTTCCGGCGGAATCGTCAGCACCCGCACGCCGCCGATTTTCATGCCGGCGAAGCCTTCGTCCCAGCCCTTGATGACATGACCGGCACCGAGCGGAAAATCGAACGGCTGGCCGCGATCCTTGCTTGAATCGAATTTCGCGCCACGCACGCCGTCGTTGTAGAGCCAGCCGGTGTAGTGCACCGAGATGTGGGCGCCGGCGACCGCTTCGGCGCCGCTGCCGACGGTGATGTCTTCGATGATCAGTTGCGAACTCATGGTGGTTTTCCCTAGAAAAAAGTCCGCAGTATATAAGGCCGCCGGCATAACGCAGCCCGGCCCGACCCGCATCGGCCGCAAGCGTGGCCGCTAGGGAAACACTGAATAAGTCCGTAGGTTGAGAAAGCCACTTCTGCAACCGATTGAATTCAAAAATACTTCCGTTCCATCTCCTGCATGCCAGGGACTGATTCAGCGTTTTTCTAGGCTACCCCGCCGCCTTCGGCAGCTTCCAGGCGATCCACGCGGCGGCGGCATTGACCAGCACGCCGGAGGCGATCGGCAACGCATAGCTTGCGCTGCGGTCATAGACCCAGCCAGCGAAGGTCGGCGCGATCAGGGTGCCGATGCCCGCCGCGATATACAGAAAGCCGATCAAGCCGCTCAGGTTGCGCGCGCCGAAGTAACCCATCACCAGCGGCGGCGCCAGGCCGACAAAACCGCCATAGCCGAGCCCGAACACCACTGCAAAGGCGGCCAGCGCCGCGAACGACACCGGCAGCATCAGGCAGGCCAGCCACCATGCGAATGCCGCGCCCATCAGCACGAACATCGCGGCAAACGAGTCGCGCCGCCCGAAACGGTCGGCCAGGCCGGTCAGTACAAAGCGACCGGCGAAGCTGCCGATGCCGATGATCCCCAGCAGCAACGCGCCCGACGCCGGCGTCAGGCCGCGATCCTGGGCATGCCGCGCCAGGTGCACGAACGGCATGAACTGCACCAGCCCGGTCAGCAGGATGGCAAGAAAGAAAAGTCCGAAGGTGCGCGAACGCACCGCTTCGACCCAGCCCATGCCGGTGGCCGGGCCGGTTGCTGGTCCGCTCGCATCGTTGTCGGGGAAAACGCCCTTGCGTCGCGGCGACTTTTCAAGCAAGGCTGTCGCCACCATGCCGATCAGCAACGCCGCCAGCGCCATCCACTGCAAGGTGGCGCGCCAGCCGAGCGCTTCCACCATTCGCACCGCCAGCAGCGGCACCACCAGCGTGCCCAGGCCGATGCCGGAGGAAGCGATGCCCGCGGCCAGGGCGCGACGGCGTACAAACCAGGGTTGCACCGCGGCGATGGTCGGCACGTAGGTACAGCCGATACCGAAGCCGATGGCCAAGCCAAAGGCCAGGTAAAACTGCGGGAGCGAAGCCGCGCGGCTGGCAAGGAACAGACCGCCCGCCAGGCACAGGATGCCGCAACCCGCGACCCAGCGCACATGGGTGCGGTCGGCCACCACGCCGGCCACCGCGCCAATCAGGAAATACAGGAATATCGCGAGTGCGAAGGCGAACGAAACGTCGGCACGGTTGGCGGCGAACTCAATCTGCAGGGCGCCGAAAAACGAGGAAAACGAGTAGATCGCGCCAAAAATGGTGAACAGCACCACGTGCGCGGCCCACACCACGACCCATCCGTAGAACACGCGGGATTGCGTCACCGCGCGGGCCGTGTTCGTGGCGACTTGCATTGCCGATGAGAAAAGGCCGGAACCCCGGGAAACACATAAGCACTCATCCCGCGAATGTACCGCACGCCGGGTTTGACGCCTGGCGCTTGGCTTCGGCTACATTTCTGCCATGCACGGCAAATACCTCGTCCAGGCAAGCCTCGTCGCAAGGGCGCCGCAGCCCTCACGCGCTGCCGGCGAAGCGGTGTTGCTGGCATTGGCCGCGGTGCGGGCGCCTTTCGTGCAACTCGCGGCGCGTGCCGATGGTCGGTCTGACAGCCTGATCCTGGGCGACGCGATGCGCATCGACACCTTGCCTGATCATCGGCTCGCGGTGTTCACTCGCGACGCGCGCGGCCACTGGCGCCGCACCACCCGCAACGATGACCTCGAACTGCTCGATCCCGGCGCGCTGATCGAACGGGCGCTGCAGCGCGCGATCGAGGTTTGCGTGGCTGCGGTCGACGGCACCGGCTTGTCGCCGGTCGATCGCCGCTACCTGATCCAGCGCCTGCGTGCCGACCTGTATCCGGGCGCACATGGCGCGAGCACGGCGCGCACGGTGCGACTGGCGCTTTGTCGCGGCATCGCCAACCGCCCCTTGTTGCGCAGCGCATGTCTGGTGTTCGGGCGCAACGCCACCATCGCTGACTTCAACGACATCGTGCTGGCCGGTGCGGGCCCTCTCAACCGCATCATGCATGAAACACCCGGTCTCGCGCCGCTTCTGGTCGCCACCGTACGGCGCCATGCGCGCAAAGGCGCGGCGTATGTCGACTACGGTGCACTCGGTGCATTGCGCCGAGACTGGGCTGCACGCCCGCCGCCGGCGCGGCTCGCCAGGCGCGACTGGAAATGGCTTGCACATCAGCCCAACAGCATGGTGCGCCGCCTGCTCAATACCGATCCGCATGGCCACGGCGGCGCCGCCGCGACGCTGGCGATCCGCCTGTTTAGCGCCGCCGGCGCGCGTCGACCGAACCCGGTGATTGTCGGTTTGTCCGATCGCGGGCAGGCGCTGGAGCGCGCCCTGGGCACCATCGCGACCGATACGGGCGATGCGCGCCTGTGCGATCTTGCCCGCCTGTTGCGCCTGGCGCTGACCGAGGCGGCGCGGCGTGCCCGGACCGGCCAGAGCCTGCGCTTCCTGCGCGACGATACCGCCTATCTGATCGACTGGTGGATCGACCAGTCCGGCACCGGCGCGCCGCTGGTTCCGCTCAGTGCCACTTACACCTCGCTGATCCGGCGTCAGCAGCGCTGGCATCAACTGATCATCCTCCAGTGCCCCGAATTCCTGCAGCAGTGGCAAAGCGCGCTGCCAAACCATGACCATGCCGGCACGCGCGTGGTCCCACTGACCGATTCGTTGATGCTGGCCCGCGAAGGCATCGACATGCGCCACTGTGTGGCCAGTTACGCCCGCGATTGTGCCGGCGGCCAGACCCGCATTTTCGCACTCGAACTGGCAGCCAGCGGCGAGCGCGCCACCCTGGAACTGCGGCGGCGCGCCGGCACCTGGTTTGCCGGCCAGCTGAAAGGGATATGCAATGCCGATGTGACGCTGGAGATGCGAAGCGCCGCCGAGCGCTTGGCGGCGCGCTACATGCGCGCCGACCGCGGCGCATGAGATCACTTCATGCGCCGCAATTGTGCAGGCGCCCGCCACACGCCCCGCGCGAGCAGCTATAATCCCGCCGCCTCGCCGCACCTCGCTTGCCCACCCTCCGGAACCAATCCAATGTTCGGCCGCTTCATGCCCAAGGAAGGGCGCTTCTTCGAGTTTTTCAACGAACATGCGCACGCGATCGTCGATGGCAGTCGCGAGTTGGTGGCGTTGATGCTGCATTTCGACGACTTGCAGCGGCGTGCCTATTCAATTGAATCGATCGAGAAACGCGCCGACAAGATCACCCATGCCACGGTCGAACTGCTGCACAAGACCTTCATCACGCCGCTCGATCGCGATGCGATTCACCAACTGATCACCACCATGGACGACATCCTCGACCTGATCGAGGATGTGGCCCATTCGATTTTCCTGTACGACATCAAGGTGGTGACACCGGAAGCGCAGAAACTGGCCGAGATCTGCGTGGCATGCAGCGAAAAAGTGCAGGCCGCGGTGCGACTGTTGCCGTCAATGGAAAACTCCCCCGAGATCCTGGTCATCTGCGAAGACATCGATCGCCTCGAATCCGAAGCCGACCATGTCATGCGCGCCGCGATGGCCAAGCTTTTTCGCGAGGAAAAGGACGTCATGCAGGTGATCAAGCTCAAGGAAATCTACGAGTTGCTCGAGAGCGTGACCGACAAGTGCGAGGACGTGGCCAACATCCTCGAAGGCATCATCGTCGAGAACGCGTAAGGCATGCACGCATGCCTTTGCCCGCCGTGCAGGCGGCCGCGCCGCCGCCGGAATCCTGGCCGTTCCGCGGGTGCGACGGCGGTCCCGGTGCGCTTGAACCCGGCGGCGCCTGAGCGACTGGTCGCCATCACGGCAGGCATCGCATGACCCTCCAGATACTGCTGTGCCTGATCTTGCTGGCGCTGGTCTTCGATTTCATGAACGGCTTCCACGACGCCGCCAATTCGATCGCCACCGTGGTCTCGACCGGCGTGCTGAAGCCGCATTGGGCGGTGCTGTGGGCCGCGACCTTCAATTTCGTCGCCTATTTCCTGTTTCCGCTGAAAGTGGCAGCGACCATCGGCAAGGGTACGATCGACCCGGCAATCGTCGACCACTATGTGATTTTCGGCGCCTTGGTCGGCGCCACCTCGTGGAACATCATCACCTGGCTCTACGGCATTCCGTCCAGCTCATCGCACGCGTTGATCGGCGGGCTCGCGGGCGCGGCGGTGGCCAAGGCCGGCACCGGGTCGCTCGTGATGGCCGGAATCGGCAAGACACTGATCTTCATCGTGCTCTCGCCGCTTCTCGGATTTATCCTCGGCGCCTTGCTGATGATCATCGTGTCGTGGATATTCGTGGCGGTCACGCCGCGCCACGTGGATGGCTGGTTCCGCAAACTTCAGCTGGTGTCGGCCTCGCTCTACAGCCTGGGGCATGGCGGCAACGACGCGCAAAAAACAGCCGGCATCATCTGGATGCTGCTGATCGCCGCAACCGCCGCCAAGCCCGAGGGCATGCCGGCCTGGATGCAGGCGAGCACCAATCATTTGCCGCCGTGGGTGGTGATCGCCTGTTACCTGACCATCGCGATGGGCACCATGTTCGGCGGCTGGCGGATCGTCAAGACGATGGGGCAGAAAATCACCAAGCTCAAGCCGGTGGGCGGCTTTTGCGCCGAGACCGGCGGCGCGATCACGCTGTTCACCGCGACCTGGATGGGCATCCCGGTGTCCACCACCCACACCATCACCGGCGCGATCGTCGGCGTCGGCTCGGTGCAAAAGCTGTCGGCGGTGCGCTGGGGCGTGGCCGGCAGCATCGTCTGGGCCTGGATTTTGACCATACCATGCTCAGCCTTCGTCGCTGGCGTTGCGTGGTGGGTAGGGTCGCAGCTGTTCTAGCCGCCAGGCGATGAAGTTGGCGCACGCGCAGAACGCAACCTGCCAGCGCAGCGATCTGCGGTTCTCCAACAACCCATCCCGAGCGAGGCATCGCTCTCACTGAGAATAGTCGCACGAAATCTTCCAACCATCGGGGGGTCGAAGGGAGCATCCCCCCTTCCTCAATTCGTCGTTTTGATTTGCCCGCAAAGCGGGCAATTCAAAACCGGCGTTCGCGAAACAGCCCGAGCTTTTCCTGCGCCGACCGGTCGGAGAATCCGAACAGCACCGCGTCACCGGCCGCATGGTGGGTATGCTTCTGCCAACCCGGCACTACGAATACGTCACGTGGCTTCCACTTGAGCACCTTCTGCGTGCCATCAGGCATGCTGATGCGGGTCTCGCCGGTTCCCTCGACACAGACAAACCCCAATCCGTCGGTGGACTGATAGGCCTCGGAGCCAAACCCTTTGGGCAGCCACTGCATGGTGGTAGCAATGGTCGGCATCGCCCAGTCACCATTGACCGGATTGATGTACTTGAGCTTGTAGCCGAAATGCGGATCGGGATCGCCGGCAAGACTCATCCTGTACAGGGAATCGCGAGTGCGTGAATACGGGTAGTTGAAGATCGGCGAGGTGGCGCTGGTCGACTTGTAGTCGATTGGCAGTAGTCCGGCGCCATAGCGCGCCAGTGCATCGCCCTCTGGCCGGTTGACCGGAAAACGCTCTTCCTCCCATTCCTCGCGAAACTGGCCGTGAAAATGCGCGACCGTGGACAGATCGAGAACGTCCAGCCAGACCATCGGATCACGCGAATCGTTACCGTGGTCGTGCCAGGTCCATGAGGGCGTGATGACAAAATCACCCTCGTTCATCAGGGTCTTCTCGCCATTGACCGCCGTGTATGCGCCTTTGCCGTCGATGATGAAGCGCAAGGCCGATTGCGTGTGGCGATGGGCCGGCGCCACTTCGCCTGGCAGGATCAATTGCAGACCGCCATAGAGCACGTCGGTGATCAGCGACTGGCCGCGCAAGGCGGGATTTTCCAGCACCAGCACGCGGCGTTCGGCCTCGCGCGCGGTCAGCAATGCCCCCGACTCGAGAATGCGCGGGCGGATCGCGTCATAGTCCCACAAGTGCGGGACGGCGCCCGCCTTCGGCTCGGCCGGCACCAGCCCCTTGAGGACCTCCCATAGCGGCGCAAGGTTGTCGCGATCGATTTTCGCGTAGAACGCCTTGCGCTCTTCGGCATTGCGCACCACTTCCGCACTCTTCATTTCCATCGTCGTTCTCCCGACAATCAGTCCATTAGCCAAGTTTACTCCGCTACCCTGGCAGCACTATTGCACAAGGCTGCGCGAGCCCGCGCGCAAGGCCTTCTATCGGCCGCTACCGATCTCCACGCCAACCACCGCAGGCCCCGGCATGGAGAACCTGCAGTGAATGCGCGGCGACGCGCCTCTAGTAGGTCGAACGGCCACCTGACAGATCGAATGTGGCGCCGGTGGAAAACGAACATTCTTCCGACGCCAGCCAACTCACCATGGCGGCGATTTCCTCCGGCAGGCCGAGCCGGCCCATCGGGATTTTCGACAACATGAAGTCGATATGCGCCTGGCTGATCTGGTCGAACATCGGCGTGCGTACCGCCGCCGGCGTGATGCAATTGATTCGGATGCCGGTTTTCGCCACTTCCTTGGCGAGCGACTTGGTCAGCGCGATCACGCCCGCCTTCGAAGCGCTGTAGGCGCAGGCGTTGGGGTTGCCGTCCTTGCCGGCGACCGATGCGATGCTGACCATGCGCCCGTAGTCACGCGCGATCATGTGCGGCAAGAACGCCTGGCAGCAATTGAACACGCCGGTCAGATTGACCTCCAGCACCGACTGCCAGTCCGCCGGCGTATAGTCCACCGTCGGCACCGCCGGTCCGGCAATGCCGGCGCTGTTGACCAGAATGTCGACCGCGCCCAGCAACTCCACTGAACGCACGGCGGCGGCACGCACCGCTGCGTGATCGGCGACATTGACCACCAGCGTGCGCAGCGGCCCTTCGGGCTCAAGATCGACCGCGGCGCGCGCCAGGGCCTCGGCATGCAGGTCCCACAACACGACATTCGCACCGGATTGCAACAGCCGTTTGGCGATCGCCAAGCCGAGGCCGCTGGCACCGCCGGTCACCACCGCCTTGCGGCCTTGCAGGTTGATCTGGTTCTGTTGCATCGCCTGAATCCTCATCGTTGTTGTGCGCTGGTGCGCGCCCCGCCGCTCGACCCCGCAAATCGAAATTTTAACGGTTGGCGCGGCGCACGTCGGCCGCCGCATGTCGCGCGACCCGGCGCGCTACACTCCCTGTTCCGCCCATTCAGGCAGCAAACCGCCACATGCCCGCATGATCAACCTGAAAGACATCATCTACGTTCGCCTCGGCACGCGCGATCTGGAAAGCGCGTCGCGCTACGCACGTACCATCCTGGGCCTCGAAGCCGTTGCTGCAATTGGCAATCCCAAGCAAGGCCAGTCCCTGTATTTCCGCAGCGACGCGCGCGCGCATACGCTCTGCTACTTTGAGGGCGATCCGCTCGAACACACCGCCGGTTTCGAAGTCGCCGGAAGCGCCGAACTTGATGCCGCCGCCGGCGAACTCGAACGTCTGGGTCATGCTGTGCGGCGCGGCACGCCGGCAGAGGCGGAGGCGCGCGGTGTTGCCGACTTCATCAATTTCCGCGACCCCAGCGGCAACCCGATTGACCTCGCGGTGCGCCCGCAATTTTGCGGCACCCGCTATTTTCCCTCGCGCGATGCCGGTATCACCGGCTTTTCACATATCGGCTTGCGCACCACCGACGCGCTGCGCGACGAAGTCTTCTGGACCCAGGTGCTGTCAGCCCGCGTGTCGGACCGCATCGGCCAGGCGGCGTTGCTGAGGATCGATCAGGTACATCACAAAATCGCCCTGTTTCCCTCGACCTTTCCTGGCGTGCAGCACATCAATCATCAGGTCGCCGAGGTCGATGACATCATGCGCTCGGCTTATTTCCTGCGCGAGAAAGGGATTCGCATCGTCTTTGGTCCGGGTCGGCACCCGACCTCCGGCGCGCGATTTCTTTACTTCGAAGGTCCGGATGGCATGGTCTATGAATACTCCTGCGGCGTGCGTCTGGTGACCGACGAAAATGAGGCGCCGCGGCAATTCCCGTTCACCGCGAGTTCATTCTGCATGTGGGGCTCGAAGCCGGATATCCCCGAGTTTCGCACCTGAGGAGCCCTCGGGAAGGCGATCTGGACGAACGCGTCAGATCCGCTGCCTAGCTGCGGCTCAACCCTGTGCTCTGGCCTCAGGGAATCGCGGGTAGCACGGTGCCGGCGGCTTCGCCGAATCCGATGCGCGCGAATCCGTCGCGCACGCAGGCGCCCCTGAGAATCAGGGTATCGCCGTCTTCGAGGAAGGTGCGCTTTTCCCCATTGCCCAGGTCGATCGGATTTTTGCCGCCCCAGGACAGTTCCAGCATCGACCCGAATTGATCACGGGTGGGCCCGGATTGGGTGCCGCTGCCGAACAAATCGCCGGACTGCAGGTTGCAGCCGCCAACCGTGTGGTGGGTGACAAACTGCGCCATGGTCCAGTACGAATCCTTGAAATTCGATGCCGACAGGCGCACCGGCGCAGCGCCCGCAGCGCGCATGCCGGCGGTCAGCAGCAGCGCTTCAAGCTGCATGTCGAGCCCGCCCGCGCTGCGATTGCGTTCGCTGTCGAGATAGGCCATCGGCTGCGGATCATCCGCCGGCCGCGTGAAGACCGGCGCCCGATAGGGTGCGAGCGCGTCCAGTGTCACGATCCAGGGTGAAATCGTGGTCGCGAAATTCTTGCCCAGAAACGGGCCCAAGGGTTGATACTCCCAGCCCTGAATTTCGCGCGCTGACCAGTCGTTAAGCAGGTTCAAGCCAAATATATGTGTCTCGGCATCGTCGATACCGATGCGCGACCCCAATGGGTTGCCGCGTCCGATCCAGATCCCGACTTCAAGTTCGTAATCGAGGCGCTTGCTCGGCCCGAACAACGGGCCCGGGGCATCGGCCGGCTTGGTCTGGCCGAGCGGTCGTGGAAATGCCTGCGGCGCCGCCAGGGATCCGATCCGCACGCTGGAAGCGCGGCCGTGATATGCGATCGGCACATGCTTGTAGTTGGGCAGCAAGGGATTGTCGGGTCGAAACATGCCCCCGGTGTTGGTGGCATGAAACACCGACGAGAAAAAATCAGTGAAATCGCCGATCGTCGCCGGCATGCCCATCTCCGCATCCTTCATTGGCAGCAGGCAGGCGCGAGCGCGGCCTTCGAGTGCACTGCCGGCGCGCAGGACGCGCGACAACGCCAGGCGCAGCGCGGTAGACAGCGCCGGATCCGCCCCCATCAAGGCATTGAGCGTCGAACCGGAAGCCAGGGTGGCGGCCTCCGCGGCATCGCCGGAGAACAAACCGGCGCGTGCCGCCGCCGCCAGATCGAGAATCTGGTCACCAATGGCCACACCGCCACGAAAATCCTCGTTTTTCCCGGCCCGGCGAAATACCCCGAGTGCCAGATTCTGCAGCGGAAAATCGGTTTTGCCGTCATTGGCGGCGTCAACCCAGCTTTTCAGCTTGGCATCATGGGTTTCGTTGATCATGCTCTTGGACATGCAGGCGACCTGGCGTTTGGCAAGAAAAATTCCGGCTTCGAATGCGCGGGGCCTGATTCTACTTGCTATGCGGGATATTCCGTGCCACCCGCAGTGACTCCATTCCGCCATGATGGATGCCGCCGCATGACGGCCGCGACAACCACGTCAACGATCGCGCCCGGAGATCGTCGAGTTGTTCCACTGCCGGCGCAACCGGAAGCGGTCGCGGCCATCAGATACAAATCACGTCCTCCGACGGCGGGTCGGCATGCAGTGCCTGTACCAGCGCCTGCCGGCGAACCAGTACGGCACGCTGGTTAATGTATCCCTTGTCGGTAATTTCCCCCGCATCGATATTCGGCGGTTCCAGGAGCAGCAGCGCGCGCGGCGCAAACGTGGAACTGCCACCTCCTCCCGCTCTGAGGGCGGCATTCCATGGGCGATGGCGGCGCGCACATCGGCATGCGCCAGCACCTGGGCTGGCGACGCATCGACCGCCAGACCAGTCGCAAGCTGGCGGCAGGCTGCAACATTCGGAAAGATCAGGAAACCGACATCGGCGGCATCATGACCGGTAAGAACCAGATCCTGGACCGCCGGCGCCATCGCCGCGATCGCCTTCACGCGCAACGCGCCGGTATGCACCCAGGTACCGGAACTCAGTTTGAATTCCTCCGCCACGCGACCGGCGAATTCGATGCCGCGCGCCAGGTCGTTCTCGTCAGCGAAGCGCACGGCGTCGCCGATCCTGTAATAACCTTCCGCATCGAACGCGGCGCGTGTGAGGTCGTCGCGCTTCCAGTACCCGGGAGTGACATTCGGGCCCTTGACCCGAATTTCGAATTTCCTTTTGCCTTCCGATTAGCCGACCGGGATCAGCTTGAGCGAGGTACCCGGCGCCGGATTGCCGATCACTCCGGCCTTGTCTATGTCGAAGTGCACGCAAGTCGCCATCGGCGCGGTTTCAGTCGAGCCCCACGCCGAAATCATGCGCACGCGATGGCCGGTTTCTGCCACACCGAGCGTTTCCAACCGCGACCATAGCGAAGGCGGCAACGCCGCGCCGGCGTAGAAGATCAGTTTCAGGCGCGAAAAGAAGCGCTTGCGCAATACACCATCGGTTTCGAGGTAGGGCAGAAGCATGTCGAAGCCGCGTGGCACGTTCAAATACATGGTCGGCGCAAGCTCGCGCAGGTTGGCGACCGTAATCTCGATCAGTCCGGGCGCCGGTTTTCCTTCATCAATGTAAAGCGTACCGCCGTTGGCGCGCGGCCTGCCGGGCGGCTTGCCAGCAACTCGAAATCGAAGTCGGCAAGACTGGCGATCGGCGCGGAGAAGCGCGCCTCGTGACCAACATAAACCAGACCCGGCTCCAGCAATGCGAAGATCGCCTTGAGCTTGGCATAGTCTTTCGACATCAGCGAATAGGCCTGCGAAATCGGCGCCACCGGTATGACGACGTATTGACAGGCATAGGACAGAAGGGCGTGATCGACGCTGTTGTCGGAGAGGATCGCTACCGGACGGCTGACCGAGAGGCCGCGGGCAAGCAGGGCGCAACCGAGCGAGCGGACCGCGACAAGTGCCTGGCCATAGGTGAGAGTTCGCCACCCGGCGGCACGCCGTTCGGCCATGAAGACGCGCTCGGGCGCGCATTCGGCCCAGTAATCAAGCCAGTCTCCAACACAGCGCGGAAATGCCGGCAAGGCATGTGTCGACTGCAGAATGACTTCGCCGTTGGCGCGACGGGTAACACTGACGTCTGCAGCGGCATATGCCAACGCATTGAATGGCCGCTTGGTCTCGAGCGACATCGATAGCTTCGCGTCAGAATCAAGCAGAATCGGGGGAGCGATCGCAACAAGTCACGAAAATGAACACGCGGCAGGCGGCCGCGCAATCGGTACCTCCTGATTCCAGGAGATAGGCCCGCTGCGACCAAGCGGGCATGAGTGCCATGCTCGCGTAGAGTCGCTAATTGCGGTCGGCGATTGACCCCATGCGAATCAATGCAACTATCCCGGCGTGCCATATGCGTGCAGCGCTTCGCTGCCTACTCACGCCAGCCGTTACTGCCTGGATTCTTCCGACTTAGCGAGCGGAATTGCGACTGTCCGGAGCCGGTTTGGCTGGCCCGCCACCCGGTTGTTCGCCACGATTTGATGAAGGCGTGACAGCAACACCTTGTCCGCCGCCAGCCCCTTGAACCACCCCGCTCGGGTTGGCAGAACTGCCGGCCGACGGCTGGGATGGTGGTCGGGCACCAGGATAGTTGCCATAGTCCATAGTGCTTTGTGCAATGTACAAAAGAGGCGCGTCAACCATACTTGTTGACTGCCTCGCCGAATCGGTTCGAGCTACCGCTGCTGCCGGGAGCGCCATGGCCGCAACAAGCAAACCGGCGTTCGCCATCGCCTTGCTCAATTGCCCAAGCGCGGGCCTTTCCACCTTTTGCAACATTGAAATTTTCATCGGATTTCCCGTATTCAGAATACCACCAGCTTTTAATCTAGCTCCGCCCACCGGACTTGGCAAGCCCCACCAATCGATCGGCGCATTCTGCCAGGCGAGCGGTCATTGTCGGCACGGCATTGGCGTAACGGTCGCGAAAGCCAGCCGCAGCGTCGTGAATCCTTGTGTCTTCGATACAGCGGACAAGCGCTCGCTTGATCGGTCTTGCGTCATGCGTCGGTTGCACCCAGGCACCTGCGCCCAACTCTGCAACGTTGCGTGCAGTCAGTAACTGCTCGTGAGCCGTCGGCAGCATCAGCAACGGCTTGCCAGCCAGCAGGGACGCGCACGTCATGCCGTGTCCGGCATGACAGATCACGATGTCGCAACCGGCCATCGCCGCGATAGCCGGCAAAGGTCGTGGCGACCAATTCAAGCCAAGGCCGCTGGCGGACGTATTGGCGCGCGTCAGACCAGATGCATAGATATGGGTTTGCGTCGGCAAGCGTCCCAGCAGGTCGACCGTTGCTTCAAATCCTGGCTCGGTCGGTTTGAGATATGCAAGGACTCTAGGCACCGGAATCTCCGCCCATTCAAACGCCTCCCGCATCCCGGACCCGAAATGCCCTGCATAGTCAATGTCTCGTCGACAAGGACGGTAGTGATCGAGCTCTTTGAATGTGGCCAACACGACGATGTCAGCTTGCAACAAACCGTCGAGGCTGGCGATCGGCGGTTCGGACTCGCTGGCAAGGACCTGATTGACGCTGTCAAGCACCAGCTCCGCAGCACGCGAAAATCGCGTCGACTGCTGCGATGCGTGATCGCCAAATGCAAGCGTACCGGAAGGGGGTATCGTGAATCCGTCACCAAGATGGAGCACCGGAATCCCCATCATGCGTGCAGCAAGAATCGCCGTCGGCGCATGCTCGGCAATCAGCGCCCGCGCACCGCTTGCGTCCAGCAGATTCCGCCAGGCCCGCACAAGCATGGCAAGCGTCGCCGGATTGCCATAACCGGCGTTCAACAGCAACTCAGCATAAGAGCTCGCATCGAACCCCGCAGCATGCGGCCCATGCAGCAACACAGGCGCCTGCATCACCACGCCGTGCGCGAATGACTTGGCGTCCGCGGCAGCACGCAGGTCGCGTATCGCGAGTACCGGCGCGACGCCACGCGCATTCAGGGCATCAGCCCATGGGGCGATACGACCGAGATGGCCAAGTCCGCCACCCAGTTCCCATGCGCACACGATCCGCAACGCAGCTCCTCTCCGCAAACCCGCCGACACCCGCTCGAAACGAGGAACTTGGGCCAATTACGGCGTCCACTCATCATCACAAGGGCAAACGAACCGTCATTTCATGTTTGCGACGGCACAACATGCTCGAACGATCCGGATCCAAGTGAAGTGGCAAGCAATCGCCTCGACGGCGCCAAAGCAGCCCTGTCCGACGGGCCCAATCACGGCCTCGCATACATGCGCGTTCCGCCAAATCGGACTATCGCGCCAATTCCATCCGTTTGTCGGCTCCCGCTGTCCACTTATCCTGGGACGATTGCGATGGCTTGCGCACCCGGTATCTTAGCAAGCTGCGAAAAGGAAATGGAAACGGCAGTCCATGCAACTCCGCGAGCATTGCGGCACCGAACCGGGAAAGCGACCTTGCCGGCATGTGAATGAGCAAGTCATTTATCGCGGCCCGATGGCCCGAAATTCGCCCGGCCATCCCGCGGCGACTCGCGTGGCCAGGCGCGGGATGCGCGGTTTCACCATTATCGAACTGATGATCGTGGTAGTGATCATTGGCGCTTTGATCACCATCGCGGCGCCCTCGCTGCGCACCATGATCATCGCCAATCAATTGCGTTCGGTAACCAGCGACCTGCTGAGCGATATCGCGCTGTCGCGCAGTGAGGCATCGAAGCGCTCCCAACGGGTGGTTCTTTGCGCCAGTACCGACCAGAATACCTGCCTGTCGGGTGGCAATCTGGCGGGTGGCTGGATCAGCTTCGTCGACGCCGACGGCGTTACGCCGCCACAGCGCAACACCGCCGGTACCACCGAACCCTTGTTGCGCGTCAAGGAAGCGGTGTACTCGTCGGTACGCATCACGCTGACGTCGGTCAGCGGCGCGACCTCCATCAGTTTTCGATCAATCGGCGTGATCGACGAGGCGAAGACCATTACGCTTTGCCCTTATCCCAATGGCACCGGCGTGACCGGGCGTTCGATCACCATCAATGCGCTGGGCCGCGTGCAAACGGTCAATGCCACCACCTGCCTCTAAGCTCATGCGACCAAACCGTCCTCTCGATGCGCCATCCCGGGCGCGGCAAGCGGGTTTCACGCTCACCGAAGTCCTGGTGGCGGTGGTGATTCTCGCCTTCGGGTTGCTCGGCATTGCCGGGTTGATGGTTGTCGGCATCCAGTTCACCCACAGTTCGCAGCAGCGCTCGATCGCCACGCAGTTGGCGAGCGACATGATTGATCGCATGCGTTCGAACGAAGCCGGGGTGGCGCTTGCGGACATCGTGGCCGGTGGTGGCAACTACAACCGGCCGATCGGCGATGTCGCCGCGGCCGGCAGCCCCTATATCGTGCAGAAGACCGCCTGCATCGGCGCCACTTCGGCTACCGCCGGGTGCACCGCCGGCGACATGGCCGACCAGGATTCCTACGAATGGCAGCAAGCGGTCAAGGCGCGCCTGGGCAACGGCGTGGCGATCGTTTGCCGCGACAGCTCAAACAGCACGGGAAGCTATGCCGGCGGTACCATCACCCACGCCTGCAACGGCGTCGGCCCGCGGTATTCAATCAAGATTTACTGGATCGACGACCGCGCAACCGCGTCGCAGGCCGGCAAATACCTGGTTTTCATGACCAGCTTCATTCCATGATGCGCAGCCACCCACCCACCTCTCGCGCCTCGCTGCGCGGCTTCACAATCGTCGAATTCATGGTCGCTGTGGCGATCGGCTTGATCATTTCGCTGGTGATCGGCCAGGTATTCGTGGGATCGCGCCAAAGTTTTACCAGCCAGGATGATGCCGCGCGCATCCAGGAAAACATGCGCTATGCGACGCAGGTCCTGACACGCACCATCCGCATGGCCGGCTACCGCAACAATACGGGCCAGGATCCGAACTCGCTTTTTCCGAAGGCAACAACACCTGCGGTCATCGGCGCCAACAACGTCACGACAAACGGTCTGCCCAGTGGCACCAACCCGACCGCCCCGACCGCCTCGTCTCCGGCGGTGGTGCCCGACACCGTGACGGTTCGCTATGAAGGCATGGGCACCGGTGTCGCGCCGCCAACCACCGCCGACGGTTCAGTGGTCGATTGTTTCGGCAACTCCATCGACTACGGCGTGACCGCAGTCAGCAGCTTCGCCATTCGACCGGTGACCAAGCCCGATGGCACGCTCTCCAGCTCGCTTTTTTGCAGCACCGACGGCGGCGTCACGTGGCCGGCGACAAATGAACTGGTTGCCGACGTCGACAACATGCAGATTCTATATGGCGTTGATACCGACAACGACGGTGCCGCCAATGCCTATGTGCGCATCAACGATGTGGCCGATATCGACACCATCGTCAGCGTCCGCGTCTGGCTGCTGATGCGTTCGCCGACCGCTTCCAATCCGAGCGTTGCGACCATTGTCTACAACCTGGCGGGTGTCAACTACACCTACACCGACCGCTTCGTGCGGCGTGTGCTGCAAACCACCATCAACCTGCGGAATCGCACCATATGAACCAGGCACTCCGAGCGGGCGCCCAACGCAGCCCCGCGCGGCGCCGACAGTCCGGCGCGGTGCTGGTGGTGGCGCTGCTGTTCCTCCTGATCATCACCATGCTCGGGGTCTCGTCGCTGCAGTCGACCACCGCAGAAGAGCGCATGTCGGGCAATGTACGCGACACCGGTAACGCTCTGCAGGCGGCCGAAGCGGCCTTGCGTGACGCCTGGTACGACATCAACGGCGTTTGCGCACCCGGGGCCACCGGGTGTGCGGTACGCACCCCGCCGATCTCCGGTGCCACTAACTTCGGCAACAACGCCGGCACGGTTGGCAGTTGCGCGCCAACCGGTCTTTGCCTGCCCACGACCGGGGCGGTGCCGGTCGGCAGCCCGCCCAAGTATCTGCAGTTCAACATATCCAACTGGAGCAACAGCGGCGCCAATGCGGTGAACCCGGTGAGCTTCGGCACCTATACCCTGGGCAATGGCGACGCAAAGTTTCCGACCACGGCCGGCAGCGATTTGCTGATCAAACTGGCGACCCAACAACCGCAATACATCATCGAGGCTCTGTGCACGCCAGATAGCCTGTCCTCACTGGGCGGTGCCGGATGCCCGAAGTACCACTACCGCGTGACCGCACGCGGCTTCGGCGGCAATTCCAATACGCAGGTCACCCTGCAAATGGTGGTTCGGCTCTAGCCGACACCATTCACCGAGACTTTCGGAGATCCTTGCCATGATTCCCCTCCCTCGCTCCGCCATGCGCGGCGCCCTGTACCTTGCAATCGCCCTCGGCCTGTTGCTGCAACCGCTGAGCGGTTCCGCCCAGTTGCTTAATCTGGTGAAGACACCACTGTTCGTCAGCCCGCCGATTCCGCCGCTGGTGATGCTCGATATTTCCAAAGACCAGCAGTTGTATAAAAAGGCCTACAACGACTACACCGATCTTGACGGCGACGGTGTTCTTGAAACTACCTACAAGCACAGCATCGAATACTACGGCTACTTTGACAGCTACAAGTGCTACGACTACGGTTCCAGCACGCTCGCCAGCGGCATCGGCAATCGCTTCATTCCGTTTGCAGCCTCCAGCACCAAGTACTGTGACGGTACCAAGTGGAGCGGAAATTTTCTCAACTGGGTCAGCATGAGCAGAATGGATGCCGTGCGCAAACTGTTGTTCGGCGGCGCACGCGCCAGTAGTGGCGACCTCGCGACGGCATCTGGCTACGGTTCGGTGACGATTCTCGAACGGGCTTATTTGCCAACCGACGCGCATTCATGGGCCAAGTATTACAACGGTTCCGATATCAATCGGCTAACGCCCTTTAATCCGCCCACGACAAATCCGACTTCCGGAGTATTCTCCACGACATCATGCGCTGCGGTCGATGCCGGCACCAATGGTGCCAAGCAGTTTTGCAACATCCCCGCAGCTTTCATCAACCAGGTTGCGCTTGGCGATCAGGTAAGCGCCAAATCGCGGGACGGTACCAAGTTGGTGGGCGGGCGCGTCACTGCACTCAGTAACGCGAGTGGCAACACGCTGACCATCCAGGTTGACGGTGGCAGCACCGGTGCCGGCACCGAGCGCGACTGGGACTTGACCAATCTGAGTACCGCCGGAATCTCGTTTTGCAACACCACGCTTGGCGCAAATACGGGCGCCAACCAGTTTTCGCAATCCAACACCAATCCGCCCTTGATGCGCGTGGTCAAGGGCAATTTCGATTTATGGAGCAACAGCGAACGGTATCAGTGTGCCTTGCGGGAAGAGCGATCTTCACTTCAGTCCACTGGAACAAGCAACGGCAACCAGGCACCTCTTTCGGGCCTTAATGCCAGCGCCGAAAACCCGTCTCGCGATGGATACGCTTTAAATGGTATCGCCACGCCGGCGCGCGGCCTCGGGGTTACCGACTACGCGGTTCGGATCGAAGCTTGCCATAACTCCTTCATTCCGGCGGCCGCTGGCCTGACCACTGAGAAATGCAAGCAGTATGACCAGGCCGGCCTGTTCAAGCCGATCGGCCTGTTGCAGGTGTATGCCGAAGACGGGCGCATCCTGTTTGGCTTGATGACCGGCAGCTACATGAAGAACACCAGTGGCGGTGTATTACGCAAGAATATTTCAGACCTGTCAACCGAAATCGACAACAGCGGACGCTTCATCACCGACCCTCTCAACGGTACGATCATCCGGAACCTCTCGCGGATGCGCATGTATGGCTATGACTACAACGACGGGACCTATATCGGGCAGGACAACTGCTGGTACCAGTTGACTTCGTCGGACATGGTTGACGGTATGTGCCGATCCTGGGGCAACCCGATGTCGGAGATTTATGCGGAATCATTGCGCTATTTTGCGGGCGCGACGTCCCCCTCGTTTCTGCCCAGTCCCGACGACACCAATCTTTTCAGTTCCAGGGTTCGTACCGCCACCTGGCCAAATCCGAACAACACGTTGACCGCGAGCAACTATTGCACGCCGCTCAATATCCTTGCATTCAACGCAAGCGTCAGTTCCAAGGACAGCGATCAGGTTGTAAATCCGTTTGTCGGCAACCCGGGGACGCCGAAGGATTTCACTGACGCGGTCGGGACAGCGGAGGGGATGGTCGGCAAGTCATTTTTCGTTGGCACCGTCAGCGGGTCCTTGAATAATCTGTGCGACGCCAAACCCTTCACCACTGCACTCCAGCTAGGCAGCGCCCAGGGCATTTGCCCTGAAGCGCCTTCGCTCAATGGATCCTACCTGATGGCGGGGCTTGCGCATCAGGCGCGTATTAACAAGATTCGCAACGACTTGAGTGTGCCGGCCGGTGACACAAGATCGCTCAAAGTCGCGACCTATGGAATCTCGCTTGCGACCAACGTGCCGCGCATTGAAGTACTGGTGCCCGGTAGTTCAAGCGGAAAGAAGGTGGTGATACAGCCGATCTACCGGTTGGTCAACGCTGGCGTCGGTTTCCTGGACAATCGCAATATCACCCTACCTGACGGCACGACGCGCAACTTCGGCAATCGGGCAGGCAAGGTCGGCTCTGGAGCGATCGTCGATGTCAAGATTGTTCCGTATGTTGGCGCCACTGCATGCCGCCCTGGATCGAACTGCGGCAGCATGTACGTCAACTGGGAAGATAGCGAGCAGGGTGGAGACTACGATCAGGACGTCTGGGGCATCATCAGCTACGACGTTTCTGCGACAGATGTCAAGATCACTACCGACGTTGTTGCTGCGTCGACGGCGAACCCGCAAGGCTTCGGTTATGTTGTCAGCGGCACCACCCAGGATGGCCCGCATTTTCATTCGGGAATCCTGGGTTTCTATTATCAGGACTACAACAATGCGGGGGCGCCCAACGGCACGTTGCTCGAAACCACAGCGCTGACGGTGACGCCGACGACAAACCTCGATGCCCGAGGGGGATGTAGTAACTGTCAGGCAGGCGACCCTCCCACGACCGCCACATATGCGCTTTCAACCGGGACTTCCGCCAGCGCTCTTCAGGATCCGCTGTATTACGCAGCGAAGTACGGCGGCTTCACCGACACCGACGGCAACAACCTGCCCAACAAGGTTTCCGAATGGGACAATTTCAACAACACCACCGGTGCGGCAGGGCCTGACGGCATTCCCGACAATTTCTTTTTTGTGACCAATCCGCTCGGTCTGGAGAAATCGCTGGACAAACTGTTCAACAGCATTCTGCAGGCAGCCGCAGCTTCGGCGGTAGCTGCCAATTCATCAAAGCTCAACACCAGCACGCGGATTTACCAGGCGGTATTCAATCCGTCGGACTGGAGCGGCAAGATGCTTGCCTTCAGCGTCGACCCTGTGACCGGCAAACCAAACAATGACAGTGACTGGGACGGCGCCCAGAAAAGCCTAAACGCTACCAGCGTGACCCCGGACAGCCGGGTGATCCTCTCCTTCAACAAGGGCGTTGCCAGCGGCGCACCGCAAGGCATCAGGTTTCGTTGGCCGAGCGACCCTACCGCTCCTTCTGCCACCGACTTGAGTCCGTCGCAAATCGCTGCTCTGCGGTTTAATCCGACCACGTTGGCGGCAGATCCCTTGCCATCTCCGTATGTCGCAGCGAATGACCCGGGCAACATGCGATTGTTGTATCTACGCGGCAGCGGTGCCAACGAAGGTCTTTTCAGCACCAGTTATCGGCGACGCCAGACAACCAAACTTGGCGACATCATCAATTCGAATCCGAACTTTGTCAGCCCGCCGAATGCCGGCTATGCCGGCACGAGCTACGCCCAGTTCACACAGGATCCCGTCTACAAGAACCGCAAGCCAATGCTTTATGTCGGCGCGAATGACGGCATGTTGCATGGATTCAACGCCTGCGGACCTTCGACCGAAGCCAATCGTCCCAGTGCCTGCGGCACCGGCATTGCCGGCGAAGAATTGCTGGCCTATGTACCCAGCCCGGTGTACCGCAATTTATCCAAACTTACCTCGCCAACCTATTCGCATGAGTACTACGTTGACGGCTCGCCGGTGGTCGCGGATGCTGAAATCTCGGTCAGAGGCGCAGCCAATGCCTGGAGAACGGTTCTTGTGGGCGGTCTCAATCGCGGGGGTCAGGGCATCTACGCGCTTGATGTCACCGACCCCGGCCGTTTCACCGAAGGCAACGCGAGCTCGCTGATACTGTGGGAATTCACCGATGCTGATGATCCCGATCTTGGCTTTACTTTCGGTACGCCGGTGATACGGCAGATGGCCAATGGCAAATGGGCGGCGATCGTCAGCGGCGGCTACAACAATACCCAGGGTACGAGTACCGATCCTGCGGAGGTAGCGTGCTCGTCGGGTACCGGAACTACGGCGTCACCCTATTTGCCGGCCGGATGCACCACCAGCCGCACGGGGTACGGAACGATCTTCATCCTGTATCTGGACGGGCCGGATGTGAGCACCGGCAAGTGGACGCTTGGCACGCACTACCTGAAACTGAGCACCAACACCGGCAGTACCGGCACCCCCAACGGCCTGGCTTCGCCGTTCGCAGCCGACGTTGACGGCAACGGTCTGGTTGATTTCATCTATGCCGGCGATCTCAACGGGGCACTCTGGAAGTTCGATGTCAGCACCACCGCCAAGCTTGCGACCCCGGTCCGCCTGAAATTGTTCGATGCGGTGGACAGTCTCGGCAATCCGCAGCCGATCACTGCCGGCGCGGAAGCAACCTTGCACCCAACCGGCGTGGGTGTCATGGTGTCCTTCGGTACCGGAAAATACCTCGAGGCCAATGATGTAAGCCCGCCTGGCGCCGCCCCCAAAACCCAGACCATTTACGGAATCTGGGACAAAGACGTGGCGGTGAGCGGGCGCAGCAACTTGATGAAGCAGCTTCTGCAACCCGGCATCGCCGTCAATCCGCTTACAGTAACCACCACGACCACGACCGGTACTCCGCCGGTGACTACTACAGTGACGTCGCTGGTACGCATCACCACCAAGCATCAGCCGAACTACACCACGACTGTGCGGCCAGTGCCGCCCGCGGAGGAGACCAATTGGGACGGAGCAAGCGGAGCCAACCAGATCAACTCGGTTGCCGAGGTCAAGAACACGCCGGCCGATCAACGTGGCTGGTATCTCGACCTGTTCAACGGCCCGTCAGGTACGTACGAGGTGGGCGAACGCATCATTTATTCGCCATTTGTCAAGAACGGCATAGTGTTCTACTCTTCGCTGTGGCCGATCGGCAACACCTGCGTAGGTGCGACCGCGGGTGACAACATCACCCTGATGATCGCTACTGGTGCGCGACCGGATTCATCGGTGTTCGACCTCAACGGCGACCAGCAGGTCAATGCGAGCGACCTGGTCGGAACGGGCGTATTTGTCGGCGGCGTCGAGGTCAAGGTCGCGGCGAGCTCGCGGCGAATCGAAGGCGGCTCGGCGCAACCACCGACGCTGGTGTCGAAAGGCAGTGTCGACATCGGTTACCAGAACACCACCAGCGGCAACCTCGCGACGGGGGTTTACAGTTTCGGTCGCGGTCCGGGGCGGGTGTCCTGGCGTGAAATACTTTATTAATGCGAACATGAAAGGTATCCGCAATGCGATTGGCCTTCACCAAACACCGGGCAAGCACCAGGACTTTCTGGCGCCAGGCGGGTTTCTCAATCATCGAATTGATGATCGTGGTGGCGATCATCGGGCTTCTGGCCGGGATTGGAATTCCCAGCTATCGCGAGCATGTCACCAAGGGCAAGCGGGCGGAAGGCAAAGCGGCGCTAATTGCAGCCGCATCCCGACTCGAGCGCTACTACACCCAGAACAATTGCTATCCGAGCCCTTCATGCGGAAGCCCCGTTTCTTCCGACAGCGCAGCCGCACTGACCAATACCGGGATCAATGGCTTCTCGGGAGATGCGGCTGATACCTCGAAGGCTGCATACAACATCAGCCTGACAGTGACGCCGCAGGTCTATACCATCACCGCTGTTCCGCGATCACCGTTTGTCGATACCAAATGCGGCAACCTCACCCTCAGCAATACCGGGCGCAAATGGACCCAAAGCAACGGTACGTCTGACGATACAACGCGGGTTGACGGTTGTTGGTGAGCATGTCTTCGCCTCGCGTGGTTTCTCGATGCTCGTATCGCCGGCCCTTGCGGCCGCCCCACTGACAATCAGCCCAGGCTCCAGGCACAATGGCGAGGCGGCACTGCGACTGCGGCTGGATTCTTCGAGTGCAACAGCCGCCACGTCTTGTGCCCGCGACGAGATCGTTGAACCAGTGCCCGACATTGCAGCCACCGCGCTGGACCCAACCCTGGCCACTCCGCGACCGGGACCACGGGGGACGTTGATTCCCGGCATTATTATTTCCGTATTGCTGCATGGCGTCTTCATCGGGTATGGCGGAATCGCGCCGCAACGTCCGGGACTATCCGGCAAGCCATCGATTGAACTGAGCTTTCGCCCGGTCGCGCCAGTAGCAACGCGGGCGCTGCCGGTCGATGCCGCCACTGTACCGGCAGCAACCGTACCGAAACCGCGCGGTCGCGCGAGAGCCGCGGTGCCTGCCTTGAGCCCGGCGCTTGCGGAGGTCCAGGGCGCTGCAACTGCCCTGCAGCGCGCGCCACGCGACGATGAAAAACCTGATCTCGCCCGCTTTGATCCGGTCCTGTACCTGCCGCCATCGGAAGTCCAGCGTGTCGCACTACCGATCAATCAGGAACTATTCGATTTTCTGCCCCTGACCGGATCAGAGCCTGGCCTTTGGCTTGTGCGCCTGTTCATTGACGAAGATGGCTGGGTCAACGAGGTCGAGTTCGTGCAGTCTCGGGGAACCGAGCGCAACGCGGACGAACTCAGGGCGATTCTGCTTGCCAACCGCTTCATGCCCGGCTTGCGCGATGACGAGTCGGTCAAGAGCCAGAAGATGATCGAGGTAAGCTTCGAACCGGGGCCGGCGCCGCGACTGACGACTCCCGTCCTAATCCCTTCGGTAGCGGAAAAGTGACGGTTTCCGCGATGCCGTCGAGTTTGCGCACGCTGCGCGCACCAAGTTCGCGCAGTCGCGCGATCACTTCTTGCACCAGTATTTCCGGTGCCGATGCGCCCGCCGTGACGCCGATGCGCTTTTTGCCTTCCAGCCAGGCCGCGCTCAACTGATCGGCACGATCGATCATGTAGGATCGGGTACCTACGGTTTCCGCCACTTCGCGTAACCGGTTGGAGTTCGAGCTATTCGGTGAGCCGACCACGATCACCAGGTCGCACTGCGGCGCCATGAACTTCACCGCGTCCTGCCGGTTTTGCGTGGCGTAGCAAATGTCGTCTTTCTTGGGTCCGCGAATCAGCGGGAAGCGCGCTTTCAACGCCTGCACGATACGCGCCGCATCGTCCACCGAAAGCGTGGTTTGCGTCACGTAGGCCAGGGCTGCCGGGTCGCGTACTGCCAGTACGGTCACATCTTCGATGCTTTCCACCAGGTGCATGCCGGCTTCGGCCTGGCCCATCGTACCTTCCGCTTCCGGGTGGCCCTTGTGACCGATCATCACGATTTCCAGGCCCTCCTTGCGCAATTTCAGCACCTCGACATGCACCTTGGTCACCAGCGGGCAGGTGGCATCGAAGACCTTGAAACCACGCCGTTGCGCTTCGCGCCGCACCGCCTGCGGTACACCATGCGCGCTGAAGATGAGGGTGGCGCCGGATGGTACGGCGGCAAGATCTTCGACGAATACCGCCCCTTTCGCGCGCAAATCGTCGACCACGAATTTGTTGTGAACGATCTCGTGCCGTACATAGATCGGCGCGCCGTGCAATTCGAGGGCGCGCTCGACGATGCCGATCGCCCGCTCGACTCCAGCACAAAACCCGCGCGGTTGCGCGAGCAGGACTTCCGGCGCCTGATTCATTTCTTTCGATCCCGTCTTACATGACACCGATGATTTCGGCCTCGAATATGATGGTTCGCCCGGCTAACGGGTGATTGAAATCAAACACCGCATGCATCGGCGTTTTCTCAACTATCGTGCCGGCGAACTGCGCGCCCGCGCCGTCGGTAAACGCCACCTGCGCTCCGACATCTTCTTCCAGGTCGCGCGGCAGCGCCGTCAGCGCAATCTTCTGCAGCAATTCGGGGTTACGCAAGCCGAACCCGGCTTCCGGCTCCAGAGTGTAGGCACAGCGTTCTCCGGCGCGCATGCCGATCAGGCAACGCTCCAAGGTTTCCGCGAGTTGCCCGGCACCAAGCGACAGTGTGGCCGGATTCATGCCGAAAGTGCTTACCGCTTCTGTACCGTCAGGCAGGCTGACACGATAGCGCAAGGTCAGATGACTGCCAGGTCCCACAAGTTGCTGATCGTCTTTCATCGGCTATGCTTCGCCATGGAACGCTGATGGTGGAATTGTAAGCTACTAAGCATGGCGATTACCGACTGGCCAGAGGACGAACGACCGCGTGAACGACTGCTGCGCTCGGGTGCCGGCGCACTGACGGACGCCGAATTGCTGGCGATTTTCCTGCGGGTAGGTGTGCGCGGTCAAAGCGCGGTTGACTTGGCTCGCGCCCTGTTGCAGCATTTCGGCAGCCTCAACCGCCTGTTCAGCGCTGAGCGGACCGAATTTGCGTCGATTCTTGGGGTGGGCGACGCCAAATATGCGCAAATCCAGGCGGTCTTCGAGATGGGCCGGCGCGCGCTCAAGGAAGACCTGGCCGAACCGACCAGCTTGTCGTCACCGCAGGCAGTCAAGGATTACTTGCGTCTGAGTCTGGGCAATCTGCAGCATGAGGTCTTTGTCGTTCTATTCATGGATGCGCGTAATCGGCTGCTGGCGGCGGACCAGATGTTTCAGGGAACGCTGACGCAAACAAGTGTTTATCCGCGCGAAGTTGTGAAGCGTGCACTCACTCACAATGCCGCCGCGGTGATCCTGGCGCACAATCACCCATCGGGCGCCAGCGAACCCAGTCAGGCCGACCGCTACCTGACCGAAAGTTTGAAGCAGGCGCTGGCCCTGGTCGACGTTCAGGTACTTGACCATATCATTGTGGCCGGGCGCTCCGCCCATTCGTTCGCTGAGCGGGGCTTGCTCTGACCGACAAATAGGCATGGAAGGGAGTCTTTTCCAATTCAGGTATGAACCTGGAGCGAAGGGGGAAAGGGTGCCGCGAAGAGGGTTGATCGGTTGAAGAAGGCGACAGTATATTGGCCGTCGCGGTTGCTGCGGAGTTGATTGCGGCGCGCGGTTTTTGACTTTGCAGTTGCCGTTGACTTTGCCGTTGCCGTTGACCTTGCGCTGTAGGCTGCCGGCGCGCAGCAAAGCGCAGTGGAGCGTAGCGGAACGGAGCTTTGCGTAGCGACGGCAGCCTACAGGGCGGCGCCGAAATGTCGAAATCAGGCGGCGCGCGCGGCGACACGTTTGAACAGGGCTTGGCGGGCGGCGTTGAGTTTCTTGGCCGCCTGCACATCGGTCATGGTACGGGCGGTGGCATGCAAGTCTGCGAGGGTGATGCCGGCGCGCAGGAACTGCGCCCCATCCGGCAGGCTGGCGAGCTTGTCGAGCGGGGTCATCGCATCCTGCGGGCGGTAAATGCGCTTGATCCGACCTGGCTTCGCCGGGTCGGGCCGGTCGGTCGAGAACAGGCAGGGCCGGTGGAAGTTGAGGAACGGATTGAGATGCTCGTTGCAGAACGCATTGAAGCGGGCCGCGTGCGGTTGGGGAATATGTTCGTAACCGAATATCTTGCGCACCACAGCGCCGTTCTTGGTCTCGGCCAGGCCATTGTCGTTGCTGTGCCGGGGGCGGCTGCGGATGAACTCGATAAGCAACTTGTTGAGCATCTTGGCGACCGGCTTGTTGACGAATTCGCGACCGTTATCGGCATGGAAGCCTTGCAGGTCGAACGGGAACTGCGCCAGGATCTGCTCGATCACCGGCAGCAGGTACGCCTCGCTGATCTTCTGCACTGTGGCCACGACTTCCCACTGGGTGACGCAATCGACCGCGTTGATGTGATACAGGCCCTTGACGCCGTCCCGATCGCCCTGATGCACGGTGTCGATACGGATGAAGCCAGGGCGGCCATCCGGTGCCGGGGCACGGCGGACCCCGATCTGGTCGGTCTTCACCGGTACGGTGTGGTTCTTGACAATCCGTTTGGCCAGGTACGGGGCGCTGTTGCGCAGGTTGTACAGGTGGCCTACCGAGATCGAGCCGAGCCGCTCGAAGCGGGCTTCGCCATACACGTCTCGTTGCCGGCGCAGCACGCAGGCCGTGGCCGGGCCGGATAGCGTGCCCATGGCCTGATCGACTTCGGCCAGCAGCGCCGCGTCAGCGCCCGTATAGCGCCGCGCAAATGCATGTTCCGGAGCGCGGTATCGCTTGATCAGCGGCTTGCCTGCGAGCCAGCGCGAGACCAGCCGCGTGACCTGGGCCCGGCTATACCCGCTCATGCGTTGCAGGTAGGCCAGCACTACGCCGCGCTCTTCGCGCTTGAGGCGGGGGTAGTCGAGCCGCTTGAGCGCCGCTTCGATCCAAGCATAACGGCCCGTCTCGTCTGCAACCGGTCGAATCTCAAGCGATTGCGTCCCCGCCAACACTTCCCGCACCTGTTCGAGCGTGCGCACTCGCGCTTCGTTCATGTTGATCACCATCCCGTGGATGATCAACTCTTTCCGCCAGCGCGCTGCCTGACAGTCGCTCTATCCCTTGCCCAAACCCGCCTCCAGGCTCATTTCTCCTTGGAATGTCGGGCAGCGCCCCAGGCTCTTACCTCGTTGGAAGAGACTAAGGGTTTGGTCGGCCATTTAATTCAGGTATAATCTTTGGTTGCGTTGGCAAACGTACAGCCATACGCAATTGGCGGGGATCAGTTACGCGATTTTGGTAACGCCTTCGCCAAACGGCAGTTCAGCAGCGATCAGCCTCCGGTCCGGGCGCAATCTCCTGGTAGTTCCCCCGGCGCCGCTTTCAGCACAATCCACAGGAGTCAATTCATGGCACAAGTCTGCCAAGTAACGGGCAAGGGCCCAATGGTGGGAAACAACGTTTCCCACGCCAACAACAAGACCAAGCGGCGTTTCATGCCGAACCTGCAATACCGTCGTTTTTTCGTCGAGAGCGAGAACCGCTGGTTGCGTCTGCGCGTTTCTTCGGCGGGCTTGCGCGTCATCGACAAAAAGGGCATCGACACGGTTCTGCTGGACCTGCGCGCCCGCGGCGAAGTCTAAGGAGCATACGACATGAGAGACAAGATCAAGCTTGAATCCACGGCCGGCACCGGCTTCTTCTACACCACGACCAAGAACAAGCGGACCACGCCCGAAAAGATGGAGATCATGAAGTTCGATCCCAAGGCACGCAAGCATGTGATCTTCAAGGAAACCAAGATCAAGTAAGGGTTCCGCTGTGGATACGAAAAAGGCCTCGCGATGCGAGGCCTTTTTCTTCGCGCCAGCGTTTCCGTCGGCGCAGAGGCAGCAAACTATGCGACGTGCGCGTGCGGCAAGGCGTAGCTGCGCAGTTTGAGCGAAAATTCCTCAAGGGCGCGAATACCGCTGGCCTCGGCGCGGGCACACCAGTCCTGCAATTCCTTGAGCAATTGCTCGCTGGTCGCTGTTGAACGCTCCCACAAGGCAGCCAACTCTTCGCGCATCGCGTAAATCTTGGCCAGAACCGCATTGCTGTCGAGCACCGATTTCAGGGTCGCGCGTTCGGCATCACGCAATTCGCTGATATCCTGATGCAAGGCACGCTTGATCGCCTGCACGCGCGTGCGCTCGGCCGAGGCCTCCTTGAGTTTGGCAAGCTCTTCACGCCAGACCAGCTTGAACGATTTGCCGTAACGCGCCATCACGTCATAGCGGTTGGCGATCACCGCTTGCAGCGTTTCCATATCGACTGCCGCCTTGGCGGTGACGAACTTCGGTGTTGGCGCGATTTTCTTGACTTTGGCCAGGCCAAAGGTTTCAAGTATCCGGATATACATCCAGCCGATGTCGAACTCGTACCACTTGTTTGAAAGCTTGGCTGACGTCCCATAGGCGTGATGATTATTGTGCAACTCCTCACCGCCGATCAAAATGCCCCAAGGCACGATGTTGGTGCTGGCGTCGGCCACCTTGAAACTGCGATAGCCGAACCAATGGCCGATGCCGTTGATCACACCGGCGGCCCAAAACGGAATCCAGGCAATTTGCACCAGCCAGACCAGTGCTCCTGAGATCGCACCCAGCAGCACGATGTCGATCAGCAGCAGCAGCGTCACGCCCAGCTTTTCGTGGCGCGAGTACAGGTTGCGCTCGATCCAGTCGTCCGGCGTGCCGTGCCCGTAGCGCTCGATGGTATCCCGGTTGCGCGATTCGCGGACATACAGCACCACGCCGGTCCACAAGACCTTGTTGATGCCATGCACCTGCGGGCTGTGCGGATCGTCCGGGGTTTCGCATTTCGCATGGTGCTTGCGATGAATCGCCGCCCATTCCTTGGTGATCATGCCGGTGGTCAACCACATCCAGAACCGGAAGAAATGACTTACGACCGGATGAAGGTCGAGTGCCCGATGCGCCTGGCAACGATGCAGGAAAATCGTCACCCCGGCAATCGTAATGTGTGTCAGCACCAGCGTGAGCCCGACGAGCTGCCAAAAGCTCAAATCGAACACACCCGAAAATAAATGCATGTAGTTCTCCCGTTGGGATTCTTTTTCAAGACACCCTTTTGCATCTTGAATAACCTTACATTGTACGCGACAAACGCCGCACCAAAATGCGAGGAATCGCCGCTTTGCAGCTTAAATTTCGAAAATCGTCGCAACTGCGTCCTAATCAACTCAACCACACCCTAAAACTGCGGCTTCGTCGGTATCCCTCCCGAATTCGTCGCAGCCACGCCCGGCGGATCTGGCTCCCGCACGAAGCGCACTTCCCGCTGCGGGTAGGGGATGCTGATGCCGGCTTCCTGAAACCCCCGCCAGATCGCAAAATTGATATCGGAACGGACATTGAGGCTACCCAGTTCGGGATCGCGAATCCAGAAACCCAATTCCAGGTCGAGTCCATCAGCGCCAAACTGGCGCAACATCACCGCGGGCACGGGCTCCGGCAATACCCGCGGGTGGTCATGCGCGGCGGCAAGCATCACTCGTTTGACGGCGTCCAGGTCACTGTCATAAGCCACTGCCAGTTGCACAGCGAGGCGGTTCTCGCGCGTAGTCAGGGAAAGGTTCGCGACCGGCGAATTGACCAGCATCTCGTTGGGCACCACTGCTTCAGTGCCATCGAGTGCCTTCAATACCGTATAGCGCGTGTTTATCTGGGTCACCGCGCCGCTGTACTTGTCTACCGTGATCATGTCGCCGATCCGGATGGAGCGATCAAGAAGGATGATGAATCCGGCAAAGTAGTTGCTCGCAATACGTTGCAGGCCAAGGCCCAGACCGACCCCGAGCGCACCGCCGAACACCGACAGCACCGTCAGGTCGATGCCGACCAGCTTGAGGCTGATAAGCACGGCGGTCAGGACCAGGAGCGCCTTGGTGAAACGCCCGGCGGCGACGCGGAACGACAGGTCGAACGAGTCGGCCGCCATCAGGCGCTGTTCGAACATCGACGAGGCCCACAGCGACACCAGCAAGGTCAGCGCGACCGAGAACAGGGCCTGCACCACCAGCCAAAGGGAAATCTTCTGGCGACCGATCGAAATAGCGACCTGTTCCATGGCATCGACCAATTCCGGCATGAACCCGCTGAAATGCAGCGCCACGCCGAGCCAGACCAGAAGCGCGATCCAGCGCTCGCCCGTCGCCAGCATTCCGCTGCTTGAACAGACATGTCGCAGCAAATAGACCAGTGCGCGGATCACAGCGAACGCGAACAGTAGAGGCAACACGATATTGAGCAGGCTTGTGCTCTGAAACTGCCCCAGGAGCGCTCGCCCGAGCAACACGCAAGCCAGTCCAAGCAGGGGAAACAGCAGCCGTTCGAAACCGCCCCCCACAAACCGCAACTGCGAGCCGGCTCGGCGCCCAGCGGCCTCGCGGGCCGCGAAACGTGCGCGCAGGCGTTGGCGCAAGTTCGACGCCGTCAGCCATGCCAACCCCAGGCAGATCATCAAGGCGACCACTTGCCACCTGCCGCTGGCGGTTTGCAGATCGCGCCACGACTCAGCCAGCGCTGTAAGCATCGGCGCCTGCTTCATCGGTTTGGATAGCGCCGCGCTTCGGCCTGATGCCGATCCCAGTTCATCCGGTATCGATCAGCCAGCGCTGGCTGACCACGCATGATCAGCACATTTTCGGCATTTCTGCGCTGCGCCGCGAAGGTCCAGTTGAACGAACCGGTGATCACGGTCCCGCTGGGCAGGTCGGCGTCGATCACCATCACCTTGTTGTGCGCGCTCTGGTAGCGATGTTCGATGAAGACCGGGATTCCGGCAGCCGCCAGCTCGGGAATTCGCCCGGCCTCGATACGCTCGGTCTCCCCCGCATCGGCCGTCACCCTGACATCAAGGCCGCGCGCCCTGGCTTCGATCAGCGCCCGTGCGATCGGCCGGTTGGTGAAGGAAAATGCCTGCACGAGGACCTGTTTTTTCGCCGCCCGCACCGCGGCCACCACCGCACCCTCGATGTCATCCCAGGGCGCGAACAGCACCTGCACAGAGCCAGGCGCCAAGGCCACCATGCCAACCGTCGCCGCCGCTTCCCGCGCCTGCCCGCCCCCATGCAAGAGCAGGAGCGCCAAGAGGCCTGCGACTCGGTGACCGCGGATCATGCCGCACGCTCCATCACCATCGCGAAAAAGCCATCCGTCCCATGCAGATGCGGCAACAGCTCAAGTGCATCGCCAGGCATCGGGCCAGGATCGATGCCGCGTCGCGCCAGCACGGCGTGCGCAGGAAGAATATGAAAATCGGCGTGCGTGGCCAGAAACCTGTCGACCACATCGCTGTTTTCAGATTGCAGCAAACTGCAAGTCGCATAGACCAGCGTTCCTCCCGGCTTGACCAGTCGCGCCGCGCCGCCAAGAATCGCCAACTGCTTGGCGGCCAGCTCGACAATATCCTGCGGGCCCTGGCGCCATTTGAGTTCCGGGTTACGCTTGAGCGTCCCAAGCCCGCTGCACGGTGCATCCACCAGGACACGGTCAAGCTTGCCTGCCAGCCGCTTCACCCGCAGATCGTTTTCCGATTCGATTCGCACCGGGTGCACGTTCGACAAGCCGCTGCGCGCCAGTCGCGGCTTGAGCTTGGCAAGACGTGGTGCTGACACATCGAACGCATACAGCCGGCCGCTCGAACGCATCAATGCGCCCAATGCCAGGGTTTTGCCACCGGCGCCGGCGCAAAAATCGGCCACCATTTCGCCACGCCGTGGCGCCACCAATTCAGCCAGCAATTGGCTGCCTTCGTCCTGAACCTCGATCGCGCCCTGGAGAAACAGGGGATGGCGCTGCAGACCTGGCTTGCCTTCGACCAGCAGCCCATAGGCGGAAAAGCGCGTCGGCTTGGCCACAATGCCGTCAGCGGCCAGACGCGCCAATGCCTCCTCGCGGGTTGCCTTCAGCAGATTGACACGCAGCGTAAGGGGCGCTGGCGCCTTGAGCGATTTGGCAATCACAGTTGCCTCCGCGGGGCCGCGTTCGGCAACCAGTTGCGCCCACAGCCAGTCAGGCAAATCGTAGCGCACCGCCTCCGGCAAGTCGTCCATCACCAAGGCCTTGACGCGGACGATCAGCGCTGCCTCGTTACCACGCAGCACATGCTCAAACTGCTTCAGGTTCATGCCCCGCACGCGGGCCAGGGCGGCCAGCGCGAGCTCGCGCGGGTATTCGCTGCCGGCCCCGGCAGCCAGGCTGCGCCGGTTACGCAGGACCGCATAAACGGTTTCGGCGATCATCGCGCGGTCGGCGGAACCCAGCTTCGGATTGGAACGAAAATAGTCCGACAGCCCGCGATCCGCCGCCGCACCAGCCGGCAGCACGCCCGCCAGCGCGATCACCGCGTGCTCGAATGCGAAACCGGTCAGACGAACCGCTGTACTCATGGCAAAACCCTCACGCCGGACTCGCGCCTGGCACGGCGCCGCCGATTGTATACATGGCCGGCCGTCGGTCGCGGCCATGGCGAGCAGCGGTGAATGAAACGGTTGGCAACGCGGCGTACGCCACTGCGAAGCCGCACGTCTGTGACCGTGAACAACCAGCCGCGCGCGGACTCAAGCCATCACCAGTTGCCGGGCGAGCGGATCGGTCACCCGGACCAGACCGTCACTGATCACGATCAGGCCTTGCGCATACCAGGAAATCGCCTGCGGATAAATCACGTGTTCCTGCAGCAGCACGCGCGCGCCAAGTGTCCGTGCGTCATCGTCCGGCAGTACCGGTACGGCGGCCTGAATGATGATCGGACCGTGATCGAGTTCGGCGGTCACCAGATGAACAGTCGCGCCGTGCACCTTGCAACCCGCGGCAAGTGCGCGCTCGTGCGTGTGCAGGCCGGGAAAAGCGGGCAACAGGGACGGATGAATGTTGATCAGCCGTCCGGCGTATCGGGCGACAAATTCGGGGGTCAGGACGCGCATGAAACCTGCCAGCACCACCAGATCGGGCGCGAACGCATCGATCCGCTCCGCCAGCATGGCGTCGAAAGCGGCGCGCGTCGCATAGTCCCGATGCGCCACCGTCAGGGCGGGAATGCCGTAGCTGGCTGCAGTCGCAAGCGCACCAGCCTGACCCTGGTTGCTGATCACCGCCGCAATCTCGACGGCCAAGGCGCCGCTGTCGCGAGCGCGGATCAAAGCCTCCATATTGCTGCCGCGGCCGGACACAAGAATGACAATACGCAGCACAGTTGGCGTTTCGCAGGCGACAATCGATGGAGAGGGCTCGTATTCTACCGGTTTGCGTCGCACAAATCGCTATAATTCAAGGCTTTAGCCGTCAACCCTCCGCGCCAAGCATGCAGGTACATCGCGGGTTGCCGCGGACCACCGCGGACGCCCTACACGCAGTCACGATCGGCAATTTCGATGGTGTCCACCTCGGGCATCAGGCGATTCTGCACGAACTGCGCGCCGCCTCGGCGCGCCTGGCACTTCAGCCCTGCGTCCTGACGTTCGAGCCGCATCCACGTGAATTTTTCTCGCCGCATGCCGCACCCACGCGCCTGACCTCACTACGGGAAAAGTGCGGACTGCTGGCGCAGCATGGCGTGGAACGCGCCCAGATTTGCCGCTTCGACCGCGCTTTTGCCCGACTCACCGCCGAGGAATTCATCGACCGCGTTCTGGTGCGTGGCCTGCACACCCGTTGGGTGATGATCGGGGAGGATTTCCGTTTTGGCGCCAAGCGCGGCGGCGACTTCGCAATGCTCAAGGCCGCCGGCAAAAGCGCCGGCTTTGAAGTGCACGCGATGCCGACTGTGGTGACGAAATCGGCGGGCGTTGACACCATCCGTGTCTCCTCGTCCGGATTGCGGGAAATACTGTCGGCTGGAGACGTGGAACGCGCAACATCCATGTTGGGCCGCCCGTACAGCATTTCCGGAAGAGTCGTGCACGGCGACAAGCTTGGGCGCACGCTGGGATTCCCGACCGCCAACGTCCAGGTACGACACAATCGACCGCCGTTGACCGGTATTTACGCAGTGCGCATCGCCGGACTTGCTGCCGAACCGCTGGCCGCAGTGGCGTCAATGGGGGTGCGCCCTACAGTCACCAATTCGGGCGAACTGCGTCTCGAAGTTTTCATTTTCGACTTTGCGCGTGAGATCTATGGCCAACACGTGCGCGTCGATTTCCTCAAGAAACTGCGCGACGAGGAAAAGTACAAGGACCTCGACACCTTGAAGCGCCAGATCGCACAGGATTGCGAGGATGCCCGCGCGTTCTTTCTCGAGACCGGCGCAGAATCAGCCGCCGACCAACCACCAAAACTTTAGGCAGTAACCAGCAACATGGCCGATTACAAAAGCACCCTGAACCTGCCCGA
>JANPGJ010000161.1:0-1599 GCA_031423955.1 Burkholderiales bacterium | reverse complement strand
CGCGGCAACCAGTGGATGAAGACGCAGGGCAATGCGGACTGGGTGTACGGGTACGACGCGTGGACGGTGCGGTTGGATGCCCATTGAGCGGGAAGTGCATTGCGGCGATTGCGGCTGGTAGCCACCACGAGGCGGGCGCGTCTTCAATTCTCCTGGCTGACCCCATTCAATGGAAGTGACATCAGGGCTGGGCATCGGTTGGGCGGTAGCAGCACATCCATGTCGGCCCTCTTCCCGACACGCTCGGCAAGTGCGATAGTAGCGGTGGTCACCACCATGACCACTCTCTTTTCACATGGCCACCAACACTCTGCCGGAGCGGCGCGCTTCGGCTTACGCGCACTGATAGATGTTCAAACTTCACACCACGCCCTGGGACGCCATCGGCGCGCCAGGCGATCCTTGGGTATTCGCGGTGGTGCGCCAGGGGCCAGAGAAAACGTCGCGCGTTGACTCAGGGCGGTTTCGCGTTTCCCGGAACATGCCGAATGTCTTGGCCAAGACCCGTGCAACCTGGGGCGAATGTGCCGCAAATGCGTAGCACGCAGATTCCTGCGCGACAGCGCGACGGTGAGCGGCGGGACCTCACGATGTTGTTCTGCGACGTTGTTGACTCGACGCGGATCGCAGCCACGATGGACCCGGAGGACTGGCGAGAGTTGGTCGGGCGCTTCAATGCCGCGGCCGACCGCGCAGTGTCCGAATTTGGCGGAACCATCGCGCAGTACCGTGGCGACTCTGTCCTCGCCTATTTCGGGTGGCCGGTCGCGCTTGAGCGTTCTTCGGAAGCGGCGTTGCACGCCACGTTGGCAATCTTGAACAACATGAAGGTGATGAATGCAGGTTCTGCCGGACGAGGAATTCCTGCTTTGGCAGTGCGAATTGGCGTGCACTCCGGTCACGTCGTCATCGATCGATCTGGTGAGGCATACGGCGATGCGGCAAACGTGGCCGCACGCATTCAAGCGGCTGCAGATCCCGGTCAGGCGCTGGTTTCCGATGTTATTCGATGGGCTGCGGCGGGCAGGTTTCAATTTACGGAACTTGGACTGTTCGAACTGAAAGGCGTCGCCAGGCCGATGGGATTGCATCGTCTCGATGGCGTTGGCGTGGCAGGGCGGCAAGCCGAGGCCTCTGCTCCCCTTTCAGCGCAAGAGATGTCCGGTCGTACCGACGCGCTGCATGCGCTTCTCCGGGAATGGAACTGCACGCAACGAGGGCAGGGGACCGTTGTGACCATCCAGGGAAACCCCGGGATCGGAAAAACCCGGCTCGTGCAGGAGTTCCTCAAGTGCATTGCGCCGGATCTGCCGATCGTGGTCCATGCGGAAGGTTCGACGTTCTATGCGAACTCGCCATTTCATGCGGTTGTCAGGTCCATCGAACTGATTCTGCAGGGTCGTTTGAGCGCGGACAAACCCACTAGAGAGCATTTGCGGGGCGCGTTGCGATTCGGCGGCGTCTTGGATCCCGGTGCGTCCGGTCTCGTGCGGGAATTGCTCGGTCAGTTGGAGGTGTCAGTCCCTTCGGGTGTTCGGGCGCACTCCGCGCTTGTCGAGATCATCAGCCAACTCGCCAGGATCGATATCGGACGCAGGA
>JANPGJ010000160.1:0-3082 GCA_031423955.1 Burkholderiales bacterium | reverse complement strand
GATCGCGTTCGATCCGCTGTCGGGCGTGCGGTTCTTCAAGAACGGACTTCAGGTCTACGCCAACGCCAGGATCGGCTTTGACGCCTCGACGTCGACGGTCAGCATCGGCGAGGGCCTCGACTATTATTTCTTCGAGGGCCGGATGCGCGATGCGCGGGTCTGGGACCGCCCGCTGACCGCGCTTGAAGTGCAAGGCGGGATGCAGGCGGTGCTGCCCGCCGGCACGGCGAACCTGCTGGCCCAATGGCCGCTCGACGCAGTAGCCGGCGGCACTGCCGCCGATGCCAGCGGGCACGGCTGGACCGGCACCCTCAACAACGGCGCGACCTGGGTCGCCGATGCAAGCGCGCCGAGGAACTGGTCGGTCACAGGTCCGGTAGCCGCGACCGGGTCGGTGTCGCCGGTCACCTTCACCCCTGGCGATGACGGCGTGGCGACCGTTACCGTGGGATCGGCGCAGTTCCCGCTGTTCATTCGCAATCTGGCGCCGGTGCTTTCCAACCTGATCGCGACGACCGACGTCGCGACTGGCCTGACGACGCTGACCGGAACCATCACCGACCCCGGCCGCCTGGACACTTTCAAGCTGCAGATCAACTGGGGCGACCCGCTTGCCGCTACCGTCATCGAAGTGGTCAACTTCGCGGCCAGCGCCAGCGGCACGCAGAATTTCAGCCTGACCCACCGGTACGCCAACCTCGCCGACCGTCCGGGCGCGGTCTACCGGATCGGCCTGGTGATGGTGACCGACGACGACTTGGCCCAGGGCAACGGCACCCGCAACATCCTGGTGCGTGAAGTGCTGGCGGCGATCGCCGAAGACAGCGGCACGCGGGTGATCACCCAGGCCGAACTGCTGTTCAACGCCACCGGCGTCAGCGGCAACAACCTGACCGCCAAAAACCTCTCGATCAGTTCGGGCCTGGGCACCCTGGTCGACAACCCCGACGGCACCTGGAACTACACGCCGGCGGCCAACGACGAAGCATCGGTAAGCTTCTCCTACGGCATCTACAACGGTAGCCAGACGGTCGCGCGCAGCGCGACCCTTGACATCACCCCGGTCAACGACGCGCCGGTGGCGGTGGCGGACACAAACGCCGCTGATGCGGTCGTCGAGGCCGGCGTTGCCAACAGCGAGAGCTTCGAGAGCGGCTTGGGCATCTGGTCCGGCATCGGCGTGTTGGGGCCCGTGGCCGCGGGCAACGCGGGCGGGTCGTTCGTGTTGCCGACCACCGGGTCATTGATGGTCGCGCTGGCGACCACTCCGGTATTCGGCGGCGCCAACGTGACCGACACCGCGATCGAACAATTCCTCGGCTTGCCGGCCGGATTTGACTCCTTCTTCTTTCATTTCCCCGGTACGCTCGAAAACCTGGGTAACGGCTTGGTAAAGAGCGGGTCGGCGATCAAGGCCGTCGTTCATCTCGACGCCGGCAAGACCTTCTCGTTCAACTACCGCTTCGACACGGCAGACGGTCTGCCGCGCAACGACTTCGCCTTTTTCTCGGTGGGATCGACGGCCTTCGAACTGACCGATGTGCAGCGCGTCGGCAATGGCGGCGATTCGGGCTGGCAGACATACGTGTACACGGCGCCTGCCAGCGGCGACTACCGCTTCGGACTCGGCGTGGTCAATGTGCAGGATACCGCCGGCACCTCGATGCTCTACATCGACAACCTGGTCTGGTCCAGCGGTGATGCCTCAGCCGTCGGCAACGTGTTGGCCAACGATACCGACGTCGACGTTGGCGCCACCAGGGCGGTCGGCACGGTCAACGGCGTCGCCGGCAAGGTCGGCACGGCGGTCGCCGGCACCTACGGCAGCGTCGTCATCGGCAGCAACGGCGCCTATACCTACACGCTCGACAACACCGACCCCGACACCGATGCGCTGCCGCGCAACTCGAGCGCGGTTGACGTGTTCAATTACACGGTGGTCGACAACGCCGGTGCGACCAGCAGCAGCACGCTGACCATCAACCTCAGCGGCAGCAACGACGCGCCGCTGGCGCTGGCAGACACCAATGCCGGCGATGCGGTGGTCGAGGCCGGCCTGGGCGACCCGGTGGGCGATGCGTTGGCGTTCGGCAACGTGCTGGCCAATGATCGCGATGCCGATTTCAATTCGACCATCACGGTCGGCGCGGTCAACGGGGTGGCTGGCAACGTCGGCGTGGTGCTTGGCGGGATCTACGGCAGGATCATCATCGGCGCAAGCGGCGCCTATACCTACGTGCTTGACAACGCCGATCCGGACACCGACGGCCTGGCGCTGGGCGCGGTTGCGAACGATGTATTCAGCTACACCACGGTCGATCAGTTCGGCGCCGCCAGCAGCAGCTCCCTGAGCGTCCAGATCAGTGGCGCCAACGATGCGGTGACGATCCAGCCGGGCGGTGTCACCGGCGCGGTCACCGAGGACGCCACCACGCCGAACCTGACGGCGACCGGCACCATCAGTTTCAATGATGTCGATCTGGTCGACACGCACACCGTGACCGTCACCGCGCAGGCAGGCAACCTGCTTGGCGGCAGCCTCGCCATGGGCGTGGCGGCCGAAAGCGCCACCACCAGCGCCGGCACCATCGCCTGGACCTACACCCTGGCCAACGCCGCGGCCCAGGCCCTGGCCGCCGGCCAGACCGTGGTCGAAACCTTTACCGTCACGCTCAGCGACGGCCACGGCAGCACGGTCGACCAACTGGTGAGCGTGACGGTCACCGGCGCCAACGATGCGCCGCTGATGCTCGGCCTGACGCCGGCGCTGATTGCCGAGAGCGAAAGCAACAACACGCGGGCCACGGCCAATGTCATCGGGCGCGCGCAGTTCGGTGTCGCATCAAGCCCGGATGTCGGCGATGCGGCGCTGCCGCGGGTCTCGATCACCGGCGTCATCGGCCCCGGCAATGGCGATGCCAACGATGTCGATTTCTACGCCTTCACGCTCAAGGCCGGCGAGTTGATCACGTTTGACATCGACTATGGCTTTGGCGCCGGCACCAATGTCGACACCATGCTCTGGCTGTACGACAGCGCTGGGGCCGTGCTGGCCCAGAATGATGACAGCAGCATTTCCGTT
>JANPGJ010000159.1:0-7863 GCA_031423955.1 Burkholderiales bacterium | reverse complement strand
CGACTTCGGCGGCAACTATGACGAGTACCTGCGCTCGCAGGGGATCGAGGCGTAGGAGCCGGAAAGCCTGGAGTAACGGCGCGATTCAGGTCGGAGCCGCCGTGTAAGGCCTTTCCATCGTCTGAATTTTTCTACCATACTCGAAAAAACTCGCGTGTTTTTTCGAGTAGGGTAGAATTTACCCGATGAATATCGCAACCACATCGGATGCCCTGCCGCCGCCTGCTGACGGCAGCGAACGGAAGATTCCCGCGCGCTATTTGAGCGCGGCGATCCGCGAGGATCTGGCCATCAAAATGGTCTTCATCGGCGGGCCACGCCAAGTCGGCAAGACCTCTCTCGCACGTTCGATATTGGGCAAGTCCGCCACCGAACTCAATTTCGACATCGCCGCGCAGCGGGATGCGATCCTCAAACGGGAATTGCCGCCTGACGGCGACCTGTTCTTCGACGAAATCCACAAGTACAAGGGCTGGCGCAACTACCTCAAGGGCCTGTTCGATCAGTTTGGAAAGTCCAGGCGCATTCTGGTGACCGGGTCGGCGCGCCTCGACTTGTATCGCCATGGGGGCGATTCGCTGCAGGGGCGCTATTTCCACTTTCGCCTCCATCCTCTTTCGGTCGCCGAGCTCGGCGGCCACCCGACTGCGCTGCGTGATCTGCTCGCCTACGGCGGTTTTCCTGAACCGTTCCTGCGTGGCTCTGACCGCTTCAGCCGCCGTTGGTCTCTTGCCTATCGCGAACGCATGATTCGCGAGGAGGTCACAAGCCTGGAGGTGATCTCGGACTTGGGCAAACTCGAACTGCTCGCCTTGAGTCTGCCGGCGCGGGTAGGCAGCCCGCTGTCACTGAACTCACTGCGTGAGGATTTGCAAGTCGCGCATGCGACTGTGGCGCGCTGGGTCGACGTACTTGAACGCCTGTACGCCGTGTTTCGTATCGCGCCGTTCGGCGTGCCTTTGCTGCGCGCGGTCAAGAAGGAGAGGAAGCTCTACCACTATGACTGGTCCTTGGTAGCGGACGCGGGTGCCCGCTTCGAGAATCTGGTCGCCAGTCATCTTCTGAAATGGGTTGAGTATCAAATCGATGTCGAAGGCCGTGCGATGGAATTGCGTTACTACCGTGATCACGATGGCCGCGAAGTCGACTTCGTGATTGTCGAGGATGGCAAACCGCTGAGCTTCATCGAATGCAAGCTGGATGACGCGCCGGTTTCGCCGGCCTTGAGGTACCTGCATGCCAGGCTGCCCGGCACGGCCAGTTGGCAGATTTCCGCCAACGGCGTCAAGGATTATGTGAACGCGGACGGTATTCGGGTCGCGCCGGCGGCGCGCTGCCTGGCGGAATTGGTTTAGCGGGTTGTGCCAGCCCGGCGAGAAGAGAGTAAGGTTTCACTGTCGCACTTCGACAAAGTGTCGATCCCACGTATTGCACGCCATACCAATTACCCGAAGGAGACCCGCATGATGAAATCCGGCATCGACCAGGACGCCATGATCAAGATGTTTTCCGAAGCCAGCGCGCGCCAGGGCCAGGCCCTGCGGCAGGCGGTGGGCGACGCCACCTTGAAGGCACTGCAGGGGCGTGAACTGACCCTGCAGAACATTCGCGGAGTGTTGAAAACCGTAACCCAGGCGGCCTCGGCCGGCGCGGCGCAGAATCCGGCGCCGGCAGTGGATGTCGAAGGCATGCTGACCAACGCCTTCGCCGGCATGGACGCCGCGCTGCTGCAGGCGGTCGAAGCCAACCGCCGTGCGCTGGAGCAATTCGTCTCGCAAGGGGTGGGAGTGCAGCAGGCGCAGATGAAAAGCGCGCTGGCCAACCTGGAAAAGATGGAAGACACCTTCTTCGCCACCGTCACCAAGGCCGCGCAATCGGCCAGCGCGCCGCTGCAGGGGCCGTGGGCCCATGTGCTGGAGGCGATGAAGATGCAGGGCACCGCCACCGGCGCACAGGCAACGATGACCGTGGAGCAGGTGATGGCGCAGGCGCAAGCCGCGATGCGCGCCGGCCGCGCCACATCGATGAATGCGGTGCAGGCGATGATGGATAGTTATGCCGCGCTGGTGTCAGGCGTGCTGATCGGCATGTCGGAGGGCTTGAGCAAGGGAAGCGCCAGCGGCAAGCCGCGCAAGTAGTGGCAGGCACGCATCCTGAAGCAGCGCCGCCGGACCCGGCGGCGCTGCGCGATATCTCAACGCGCACGCTGGACCATTACAACCAGCGCGCCGCGGATTTTCGCGCCGGCACCGCCAACCATGATGTGCAGCAAAACATCAGCGCGCTGCTCGACGCCATTGAAGCGCCGCGGCCATACCGCATTCTCGATTTCGGCTGCGGCCCAGGGCGCGACCTGAAAGTGTTTGCCGCGCTCGGCCACGAGGCGATCGGCCTGGACGGCTCGGCCGAGTTCGCCGCCATGGCGCGGCAGGACAGCGGCTGCGAGGTCTTGCAGCAGGACTTCCTGGCGCTGGACCTGCCGGCATCGTCCTTCGACGGCGTGTTCGCCAACGCCTCCCTGTTCCATGTGCCCAGCGCCGAGCTGCCGCGCGTGCTCGGCGAACTGCGCGCGGCGTTGAAGCCGGGCGGCGTGCTGTTCGCCTCGATCCCGCACGGCGACAACAGCGAAGGCTGGAACCGCGGGCGCTACGGCGTCTACCATGACCTGGTGTCGTGGCGGCGCTACCTCGCCGACGCCGGCTTCACCGAACTGCACCACTACTACCGGCCCGCCGGCCTGCCGCGCGAGCAGCAGCCGTGGCTGGCGAGCGTGTGGCGAGCGGCGGCCGCGCGGTAGTGCGCGCTATGCGGCTCTGGCGGTGCGCCTGCGAAACGCTGTAACGCCGATCAGCCCCAGTCCGGCCAGCATCATCGCGTAGCTGCCGGGCTCGGGCACGGCGGCCACCGAGAGCGCGCCATCCTGCCCCAGATGGGAGAAGTCGAGCCGGGCGCGGTCGAAGCCGGCGACGTCGATGCGATCCGGCGCGAACGAGCCGGCGAAGGACTGGAAGCCGAAGAGCGCGAAGCTGCTGCCGGGACCCGGCGCGAAGCCGTTGCCGAAGGTCAGCGCCAGGCGCCCGTTGAAGGTGAGCCTGTTGATCCCCACCAGCTGGTCGTACTGCGTACCCGGTGCGCTGCCCAGAATCTCCATGGTCAGCACCGAGGTGGAGTCGAAGGTGACGTCGCCGCCCCCGTGGTTGACCGTCGCCGGGCTGTTGCCGGGGTTGAATCCGGCCCGGAAGACGATGTCGCCGCCGAAGCTGCCGGCGCCGTTGACGTCGTTGAAGAAGGTCAGGGTGCCGGCCGGGCCGGTACGACTGACGCTGCCGTTGTTGGTGAAGTTGCCCTGCACGGCGGCGTTGCCGGTAAAACTCATCGTCCGGCCGGCAGCCAGATCCGCGCCGTTGACCGTCACCAGGCGTCCGCCGTCGCCCAGGGTGGTGGAACTGCCGAGCACGGCCTTGGCGGCCGACAGCAGGAGCACCTGGTTCGAACCCACATTGAGCGCGCCGCGATAGTCGAAGCCGCTGCTGCTGCCCAGGTGTCCGAGCGCGAGCGCGCCCCCGCTGGCGTTGATGGTCTTGCCCGTACCGTTAAGGACGCGGGCGTTGACGCTGCCATGACCGCTCATTGTGCCGACAAGGTCCATATCCAGGCTGGCGCCCGGCGCTGCCGCCACGGTGCCTCCGCCAAGCGTCAGCGTGCCGGCACCCACCGTTCCGCCGCTAAGCAGCAGGAAATTTGCGCCGACCCCAAGTGTGTTGGCTACGCGCAGATGCTTGCCGGTTTCCAGGGTCTGAACGTTCCCGAGAAGGTCGTGCTGCCCGAGTTCGACAAGTGGTTCACGCAAATCCAAAGTCCCGGCGGTCCAGTTGAACTGCCCACCCGTTCTTTTATCGACCGTGCCTACCTGCAGGACTCCGCCATTGAGGTTGACCTGTCCAACGCTATTGATGCGCAGGAGGCCGCCGACGATCGCTAGTCCACCGTCGTCAACGTTGAGTGTGCCGTTAGCGCCGATGGTCAGGTCTCTGGTCAGAATTGTGAAAGACCCCCCAGCACTCACCGAAACGGTGCTGCCAAATAGTCCTCCAACTGTGGCTCCTCCAACTATGGCAGGGGGCAAGGAGTCGAATCGGCTTCCCGAAGTGATGTGGAGTGCAGCCGCTTTTGAGGTTCCATAGACAACCGGAGAGGTTCCCTGCACCGTAACGGTAACATTGTTCTGCAACGTCAGAGTATGTTGAATATTCCCTGAAGCATTGGATAAGGCCAACCCGGCCGCACCACCATCCCAAGTTTGGTCAGCATTGGCTTGGATTCTCTGGTTGATGGTCTGGAGGTTGCCGCTGTTGTTGGTGATGTTGCCGAGACTGATGAATGAACCCGTGCCGGCGAGCGTCAACGCGTTCGCGGCGAGCCCGGGATTGAAGATGATGCCGCCAACCGTGAGCCCGCCTGCGCCGCGATCCCAGGTTTGAGCGCTGCCGACGATGATGGGGGCGTTGATGGTCTGAGGACTGTTGCTGTTGTTGGTGATGTTGCCGAGGCTGGTGAATGCGCCGGTGCCGGACAGTGTCAGGGCGTTCGCGGCGACACCGGATTCGAACGTGATGCCGCGGACAGCGAGCGCGGTCGGCAACTGCAGGGTACCTTGCGCGAGATTGATGCTTCCGACCGAAGTGGTAGCTGGGCCGATGGTGAGTGTGCCGGCTCCCCACTTGCTCAGACTTCCGGGGCCGGAAATGGTACCGGTGAACGACACGTTGTCGCTCCGGTTGAAGCGAAGAACTCCATGATTGGTAACGTTGCCGGCGATCGAGCCTGTACCGAAGCCATTGCCTACTTGAAGGGTGCCGGCGCTGATCGTCGTCCCACCGGTGTAGTTGTTGTCCGAAGCGAGTGTCAACATGCCAGTCCCTAGTTGCCTTAGTGCGCCGGAACCCTCGATTAGGTCTGTGTACGTTACATTGTCACTTCGGTTGAAGGTGAGGATTGATTTGTTGTTAACGTTGCCAACGATCGAACCGGTTGTACCGCCGTTGCCGACTTGCAAGGTTCCAGCATTGATCGTCGTGCCGCGCGTGTAGGTGTTGTTGCCGGTTAGCTCCAGGACTCCAGCCCCGTTCTTGACGAGCGCGCCTGCTCCTGAAATGACACCTTCGAACGCTATATCATCAAGCCGGTTGAACGTCATGGTTCCATTGTTTGTCACGTTACCGGAGATTGAACCTGTTGTGCCGCCGTTTCCGACCTGCAGGAAGCCGCTACTGATCGTGGTTCCACCAAGGTGAGTGTTGTTGCCGGTGAGTAGCAAACTGACAGTATCGGAACCGATTCTGAGGGCTCCGCTTCCAGAGATGCTGCCTCCAAACACCTGGGAGCGACTGAAGAGAAGGACTCCATCGTTGTTCACGTTTCCAACGATCGAGCCAGACAAGCCCACTTCCAAGGTGCCCGCGCTGATGGTCGTTCCGCCAAGGTAAGTATTGGTGTTGTTGAGTATCAGCCTGCCAGTCCCCTGCTTTGTAAGGGCGCCCGTTCCGGAAATGGCGCCGTTGAATAGCACGTCGCTACCATTGTTGAAGATGAGGATTGAATTGTTGGTCACGTTGCCGACGAGGTTGCCCACCCGCAAGGTTCCCGCGCTGATCGTCGTGCCACCGGTATGGGTGTTGTTGCCGCTGAGGGTGAGTACGCCGTCCCCCAGCTTGGTAAGCGCACCGGATCCGGAAATGCCACCGGAGAACTCCACAGCGTCGTTCCGGTTGAACGACAGGACTGCATTGTTGGTCACGCTCACGTTGCCGGCGATTGAACCGGTGGTGCCGCCGTTTCCGACCTGCAGGGTGCCGGCACTGATTGTCGTGCCGCCAGTGTGTGTGTTGTTGCCGGTGAGTGCCAACGTGCCGGCGCCCAGCTTCGTGAGCGAACCGCTTCCGGACATGTCGCCGGCAAACGACGTGCTGTCACTTCGATTGAAGATCAGACTACCGCTGTTGAGCACATTGCCGCTGATTGAGCCGGTTGTACCGGCGTTTCCGATCTGCAAGGTGCCGGCGCTGATTGTCGTGCCGCCAGCGTGGGTGTTGGTGCCTGTGAGCGTCAGCGTGCCCGTGCCGAGCTTCGTGAGCGCACCAGTTCCAGACATGTCGCCGTTGAACGGTACGTTGTCGACCCGGTTGAAGACGAGGGTTGCGTTGTTGACCACATTGCCGGTGATGAAGCCCGCGTTGCCGCCATTGCCCACCTGCAACGTACCGCCACCGATAAAGGTCCCGCCAACATAGCTGTTGAAGTTGGTCAATGTCAGAGTTCCGCTGCCCTGCTTGAGAAGCGCGCCGGAGCCGCTGAGCACGCCCGAAAGTATGTCGGTCAAGCCGGAACCGTTGACTATGGTTCCAAGGGCGCCCGGGTTGAAGATGATGCCGCTCGCCAAGGTTCCTGAGCCTGTAAAGGTCAGCGTGCCGTTGCCGATGAAGGTGATCGGGCCGTTGAAGAAGGCGGCCGGGTTGCTGATGGACAGGGGGCTGCCTGGAGTGATTGAGGTCTGCGCGAACGCATGCCCGACCGCCAGAGCCAAAGCTGAGGCGATGAGCGTGGTTGCGCGCCGGCGTCGCCTACGCGCGTTCGAAACCGACGTGTCGAGGGCGGCGTACATCTTGGTCGCGTGAAGGCTTTGCATGGCACGGCTTTCGGTTGTTGTCAGGCATCACGCTACGCACCGCCGCATGAACGCGCAATTGGACCTTGGTCGCAGGGGTCGTAGGACTTCTGAGACCAGCGCCGTGCAGAACTCGGTGGCTCGGGCTCGCGCAGGAGCGTCACGCCAAGCGGTCACGGCAGCGATGTGCCGTCCGCTGGTTGAGGCGATACCGACCGCGTGCTGGTAGCTGCGAAAGGGTCAGACGGGCTTGAAGGCGGCCCGCCGGCGCCTCACCATGAACCCCATCAAGCCCAGCCCGGCCAGCATCATCGCGTAGCTGCCCGGCTCGGGCACGGCGGCCACCGACAGCGTGCCGTCGACGTACAAGTTGGACGTGTCCCAGGCCAGCCCGGCAGCCAGCGGCGCGGCGCTGAAGTCCAGGGCGGCGAACTGCCCGGACCGCGTGCCCCAGTCGAACAGGTCGAAGCTGTTGCCGGCCTGCGGCGCGTAGCCGCCGAACTGCACGACCCGCAAGGTGCCGCCGAAGGTAAGCGTCCCGCCGACCACGTAGCGGTCGAAGGCGATGCCGTTGCCCAGCGCGTCGCCGGGGTTCGTCCCGCCGATCTCGGCTTCGTAGACGTTGGCCGAACCGAAGGTCACGTTGCCGGGATCCGTGCCCAGGCCCGGCGAATTGCCGACAGCGAAGCCGGCTTCGTAGTTCTTTGCGCCGGTACCGGTGACCAGGGCGCCGGTGCGCTGGTTCACCTGGCCGAAGAAGGTCGCCACCGAACCCTGCGAGACGCGCAGTTCCGCGCCGCTCTTGACCTCGACCGCGCCGTAGAAGGTGGTATTGCTGTTGCCGGAGAGCACGATCTGGCTGCCGGCGTTCGCGGTCACCGCTGCGTACACCGCCGAGGTCCCGCCCGAGAGCAGCACGCGGCCGTCATTGGCGATGGCGCCGCTGCGCAAGATGCCAAAGCCGCTGACGACCCCGGAAGATGTGTTGGCGAGGGCCCGGCCGTTGTTGTCGAAGGTGCCGCCGGAGAGCTGGATCTGCCCGGCGTTGCTGGCCAGGCCGGAACTCACCAGCACCTTGGCCCCGCTGCCAGCGGCGATGATGCCGTCAGAGGCGTTGGTGCCGCCAGAGGCGTTGGTGAGGCTCCCGGCCATGGTGAGCGTGCCGCCGATGGCCTCCACCATGCCGCTGTTGTTGACTG
>JANPGJ010000158.1:0-2097 GCA_031423955.1 Burkholderiales bacterium | reverse complement strand
GTGCTGGTGTGGGAAAGCCTGTTCAACAACTGGCGCGTAGGTTCGAAGGATCCGAAGTCCAACGGCGCCCATGCGATCAATGTTTCGTTCGCCACCCAGGACCCGTTCTTTGCCTTCGCACGCTTCTACGACAGCCGCATGGTAGCGCCGCGCTCGGTCAACTGGGGCTGGGTGCAGGATCCGGAGTTCGACAAGCTGGTGGCTGCCGCGCGTGGCGAATTCGATGCCAAGAAGCGTGATGTCGCTATCTCGAAGTTGCACGAGCGGGTGGTTGACCAGGCGGCGATGCTGTTCGTGGTGCACGATACCGGCCCACGCGCACTGTCGCCAAAGGTCAAGGGCTTCGTGCAATCGAAGAACTGGTTCCAGGACCTGTCGCCGGTGTCGGTGCAGTAAGCGGCCGCCCACCGCGTCAAGAACCGCCCCTCCTCCTCTCTGGTGCAAGCCGGAGAGGGCGGGTGACAACGGTTCGATGCACACATTCCGCAGCAGACCCGAGACCGGTATTTGTTCACCTACATCCTGAAACGCCTGCTCTACGTCGTGCCGATCGCCCTGGCGGTCAGCGCGGTGTGCTTTTCGCTGGTGTTTTTGGCGCCGGGCGATCCGCTGTCGGCGATCCTGCCGCCGGACGCCACCAATGAACTGATCGAAAAGCTCAAGGCCGACTATGGTTTCGACAAGCCGCTGCCGGAGCAATTCGGCAAGTGGGTCTGGCGCGCCGCGCAAGGCGACCTCGGCACCTCGATCGCCACCGGCCGGCCGGTGAATTCCGAGATCGCGCGGGCGATTTCCAACACCTTCATGCTGGCACTGTTCGCCTGCGGCATCGGCTTCTCGTTCGGCCTGCTGTTCGGCGTCACCGCCGGGTATTTCAACGGCACCTGGATCGACAAGGTGGTCACCGCCATCGCGGTGACCGGCGTTTCGATGCCGCATTACTGGCTGGGCATGGTGCTGGTGATCATCTTCTCGGTGCTGCTCGACTGGCTGCCATCGATGGGCGCCGGCGCCGGCGGCTCCGACGCCTGGGAATGGGACTGGGAGCACGTGCGCTTCCTGTTGCTGCCGGCGATCACCCTGTCATTCATTCCGATGGGCATCGTGATGCGCACCGTGCGCGCGGTGGTCGCTGAAATTCTCAACCAGGAATTCGTGCAGGCGCTGTACGCCAAGGGCATGGACTCGCTGGGCGTGTTCCGCCATGTGGTCAAGAACGCCGCGCCGACCGTGCTGGCGGTGATGGGCATCCAGCTGGGTTACCTGCTGGGTGGCTCGATCCTGGTTGAAACCGTGTTTTCATGGCCGGGCACCGGCTTCCTGCTCAATACCGCGATCTTCCAGCGCGACCTGCCGCTGCTGCAGGGAACTATCCTTTTCCTTGCGCTGTTTTTCGTGCTGCTCAACGTCATCGTCGATATCGCGCAGACCTTTGTCGACCCGCGGATCAAGCGATGAACGCCGCCTTGCCGAATGCCGCAATGGAGTTGCCGCCGGCCGCGGTGTCGCGCGGTTACTGGGCCACGGTCTTCTTGCGCGTATCGCGCGACCGCACCACCGTGTTCTGCGCCCTGGTACTGCTTGGCCTGCTGCTGCTGGCGATCTTCGCGCCCTGGATCGCACCGAAAGACCCGATGGCCGCCTCGATGTTGAAGCGCCTGGCGGCGATCGGCAGCGAGGGCTATCCGCTGGGCAGTGATGAACTCGGGCGTGACATGCTGTCGCGCCTGATCTACGGTGGCCGCCTGTCGCTGTTCATTGGCATCATGCCGGTGGTCAATGCCTTCATCATCGGCACCGTGCTGGGTCTGACCGCCGGCTTCGCCGGCGGCACCGTCAATACCGCCATCATGCGCACCATCGACGTCTTTTTCGCCTTCCCGTCGGTGCTGCTGGCGATCGCCATTTCCGGTGCGCTGGGCGCCGGCATTTTCAACAGCATCGTCTCGTTGACGATCGTGTTCATCCCGCCGATCACCCGGGTGGCCGAGAGCGTCACCACCCAGGTGCGCAACCTCGATTTCGTCGAGGCGGCACGCGCCTCCGGGGCGAATGCCTTCACCATCGTCCGTGTGCACATCCTGGGCAATGTGCTGG
>JANPGJ010000157.1:0-5183 GCA_031423955.1 Burkholderiales bacterium | reverse complement strand
GTGCCGCACAGCCACTATCCGACCCGGGACGAGCGCTGGATCGCGAACGTGTTCTTGCCGGGCACCCGCGGTTCGGTGATGAAGGCGATGTTGTCGCGCGCCTTGTATTGCGGGTCCTCGAAAATCTCGTCGATCGCATACAGTGGTCCGCACGGCACTTCACCGGCGCTGCACATGGCCAGCACTTGGTCGCGCGTATGCCGCGAAGTCCAGGTGCCGACCAGCGCATCGACCGCCGCGCGGTCGGCTTCGCGTTGCGCGGTCTTGCCCCAGATGCCCTCGCCGGCCAGTTCAGGGCGGCCCATGACCTCGGCCAGGCGCGCGAAAATCTTGTCGCTGGTGCAGGCGATCGCGATCCAGCGCTCGTCCCGGGTCGGATAGTGGCTGTGCGGCACCACATTGACCGTACCCGGCCCCATGCGCTGGCGCACCAGGCCCTTGTAGTGATAGGCCGGCGCCAGTTCGTCGAGAATCCGGAAAATCGATTCATACAGGCCGATGTCGACCACCTGGCCTTCACCAGTGTGTTCGCGTGCCCGCAAGGCCACCAGCGCCCCCATCGCGCCATACATGCCCGACAAATAATCCGGCAGGGTCGCCGAACCCGGCGTTACCGGCGGCCGGTCCGGGTAGCCGGCCAGGAACGAAATGCCGCCGAACGCATTGGCGATACGCCCGAAGCCCGGGCGCGGGCTGTAAGGCCCGGTCTGCCCATAGGCCGAGATGCGCACCATCACCAGTTTCGGATTGTGCTTTTTCAATTCTTCCCAGCCGAGCCCCCAGCCTTCAAGCGTGCCGGGCTGGAAGTTCTCGACCAGAACATCGGCCTTTTCAACCAGTTTCTTGAGCAGTGCCGCGCCTTCCGCGTTCTTGAAGTTGATGGTCAGCGATTTCTTGTTGCGCCCTTCCGACAACCACACCAGCGAATCGCCGCAGGGGGTGGGCGTGCCGAACTTGCGGGTCGGGTCGCCAACCCCTGGCATCTCCACCTTGATGACCTCGGCGCCGAATTCGGCAAGAAAGGTCGCGCAATAGGGCCCGGCGATGAAGGTGGCGCAGTCGAGCACGCGAATGCCCTTGAGTGCGCCGGGACCCGGCGGCAGCCCGCCCGGCGCTTGTGGATCGCTCATTGAAATAGCCTCCTTTCACTGCGTGACATCGTCCCCGAGGGAGGCGCATTGCTCAATACGGCGCTCGCTTCGGGCGACCGGGCGAAATCGTTCATACAGTGTCACTCTCCATGAATTGTTGCTCCAGTTCCGGCGGCAGTTCGCCCAGGTAGGCGCGCTTGACATCTTCATCCGCGCGCAAGGCCGCCGCCGGCCCCTTGAACGCGACCCGGCCCAGGTGCATCACATAGCCCCAGTCCGAGACTTCGAGGGCCTTCGAGGCCTTCTGTTCGACCATCACGATGGTATAACCGGCGCCTTTGAGTTCGAGCAGCTTGGCGAACACCATCTCGACAAACTTCGGCGACAGGCCGAGCGAGGGCTCGTCGAGCGCGATCACCCGCGGCCCGCTCATCAGTGCGCGGCCGATCGCCAGCATCTGCTGCTCGCCGCCCGACATGGTGCCCGCCAGTTGCACCTGCCGCTCGGCTAAGCGCGGAAACATCTCGAACACGCGCGCCAGGTTCCGCGCCAGTTGCGCGCGCTGCCGCGCCAGCGTGAAGCCGCCCAGTTCGAGATTCTCCAGCACCGTCATTTCGGGAAACACGATGCGCCCCTGCGGCACATAAGCCAGCCCTTCGCGCACCCGCAGGTGCGCGGGCATCGCGGTGATCGCGCGCCCGCCCAGCCGCACCTCGCCCTTCCATGCCGGCAACAGGCCGACCAGCGCCTTCACCACCGTCGACTTGCCGGCGCCATTGGTGCCGATGATCGCGGTGATCGCGCCGCGCGCGAAGCTTACGTCAACACCGCGCACGATCGGCAGTTCGTCGTAGCCGGTGGTGAGCGCGCACGCTTCAAGCTCGATCGCGCCCGACGGCATGGCAGCGCCCGGCGGCATGGCAGCGCCTATCGAACCCACGCCCTGCTCTGCCGCTGCTGCTGTCACTAGCGCTTGTCCCACGCCGGATACGGCAACACGGTCTTGCCAGTCCTGTACTTCTCCGGCCAGATCACCTCGCGCTTGCCACCGAGGATCTCGACGATCACCGCCTTGGCCGCCACCTGCTCGCCGGTCTGCGGATCCACCTTGTAGGGCCCGAAGGCGGTCTCGGTCGTAAGTTTCGAGAGCGTATCGCGCAGTTTCTCCTGGTCGAGCGAGCCGGCCTTTTTCACCGCCTCCTCCAGCACCTTGCAGGCGCCGTAGCCAAACGCCGCGTAATAGCCCGGCAGGTACTTGTACTTCAGCACCCAGGAACGGGTGAACTCCTTGTTGCCGCGCGTCGGCAGGGTGTGCTCGTAGGGCGACATGCCCATCGCGAATTCGGCATCCTTGCCCAGGGCCTGCAGGAAATCCTCCTGCGACACCCCCTGCGACACGAACATCTTCGGCGCATAGCCGGCGGCCTTGAACTGCTTGACCATCTCGACCGACTCGTTCGGATAGGCCACCGACACCCAGGCGTCGGCATTCTGCGCCTTCGCCTTGGCGATGTAGTTGGAGTAGTCGGAGGTGCCGGCCGGATAGAGGTCGATCGACTTGATCTCGATGCCCATCTTCGGGGCCACCACTTTCCAGTAGTCGATCAGGTCGCGTGACGCCGCATAGTCGCGGGTGACGATCATCATCGACTTGTAACCCTTTTCCTGCATCAGCGGAATCACCCCGGCGCCATACTCGGTGATCGGCGGCAGCACCTGGAAAATGTATTTGAAGCCGCGCTTGTGGATCGACTGCGAGGCGCCGGCCACATTCATGAACACCCGCTTGTGCTTCTCGGCCACCGCGGTCGCCGTCGAGGTCGAGGCCGAGCCGAACGGCCCGAGCAGGAGGTCGACATTGTCCTGGGTGATCAGGCGTTCATACAGCCGCGCCGCGGTGGCGCCGTCGGAACGGTCGTCGTAGATCTTGATTTCCACCGGTCGCCCGAGCAGGCCGCCCTTGGCATTGACCTCTTCCTGCCATAGCGTGAAAGCCTTGCGCACATGCTCGCCGGAATCTGCCAGGTTGCCGGTCAGCGCCAGCGCGGCGCCGATGACAATCGGCTTTTTCTGCGCGGTCGCCGGCACCGCGCAGATTGCCATGGCCAGTAAGGCAATGAACCACAGGATTCTTTTCATCGTTGTCTCCGGTTGATTGTTGTTGCCAGATGCTCGGGATCGGTGTTTGCGGTCGGACGCTTGCGGCGCTTACTGGGGATGAACAAAGGCGCGGCCGGCGGTACGCGCCAGCAGTTCCTCGCGCGTGCCGCAGTGGGAAATGTAGGATTGCGGCGCCATCCCGAGCAGGCTGCCGACCCGGCGCGCACAATCGAGCACGCGTTCGGTGTCAAGCCCGGTGTCGATGCCGCAACTGTTGAGCAGATGCACCACGTCCTCGGTCGGCAGGTTGCCCACCGCGCCCATGTTGGCCGGCATTGCGATGCCGCCGCCGACACCGCAAATCGAGCCTTCGACAAAACTGGCGCCGGCATCCATCGCCGCCAGCAGGTTGGCCACCCCGAAGCCCGGCACGTTATGCACGTGATAGCCCAGTTCGATATCGGGATGGCGTTCGATGGCCTGGCGAAACAGGCTGTGCACGTGGCGCGGGTCTTCCATGCCGACACTGCCGGCGAAATAGAAGCGGCGGATGCCGCCGGCCCAGAAACGGTCGAGCACGGCAAGCGCCTTCTCTTCCGGCACCCGGCCCTCGTACGGGCACCACATCGACATGCCGAGCGCCATGGTGAAACCGATGCCGGCAGTGCCGGCGATGTCAAACGCGCGCACGCCCTCGTCGATCGCCTGGTCGAGCGTCATGTTCTGGTTGTGCGCCAGGTACGACTCGCTGACCGTGATCAGCCCCAGCACCTCATCGACCAGGCGGCTTTCGGCGGCGCGCGTCGCGCCCTTGGCATTCGGCACCAGGGCGCGATAGATGGTGCCGGGCCGGCGCCGGATCCTTTCGAGCACCAGTTCGGCATCCTTCAGCATCGGCACCACCGAGGGCCGCGCGAAACTGGTGGCCTCGATCACCGCCAGCCCGCAATCGGAGAGCGCATCGATCATCGCGATCTTGGTCTCGGTCTCGACCCATTGCGGCAGGCTCTGCAGGCCGTCGCGCGGCCCGACCTCGACTATGCGGATGCTTTTCGGAAATGTCAGCATGGTTTCTCCCGGCGCTTCTAGAAATAGGCCTCGATCACCCGCGGGTCGCTGCGCACCGCGGCCGGCGGCCCGTGCATCACGATACGCCCTTCGGCCAGCACCCACACGCTGTCGCACACATCCAGAATGATGCGCATCTCGTGATCGATGATGAATAACGTCATGCCGGTTTCGCGCAGCTTCTGCAGGTAGCCGACGATGCGGTTCTGCAGGCGCGGGTTGATGCCGGCGAATGGTTCGTCCAACAGCATCAGCTTCGGCTCCAGCATCAGGGTGCGGCCGATCTCGACCAGCTTGCGCTGCCCGTAGGAGAGTTCGCCGGCCGAGCGGTGCATCAGTTCGCTGATCTCCAGCAGGTCCAGCGCCGACTGCGCCCGCGCCACCGCCTGGCGGTCGGAAAAGCTGTGGGCAACGGCCACCAGGTTCTCCAGCACCGTCATGTCGCGGAACAGTCGGGTGAGCTGAAAGGTGCGGGCGATGCCGCGCTCGCAAATGACATGCGGGGCCAGCCGGTCGATCGGTTCGCCATTGAAGCTCACCGATCCGGAATCGAGGCTGTCGCCTCCTGCAATGCAGTTGAACAGGGTGCTCTTTCCCGAGCCGTTCGGACCGATCATGCCGGTGACCGAACCCTGCGGCACGCTGCAATGCGCGCCGTCGAGCGCGACCCGGCCGCCGAAACGCTTGACCGCGTTGTCGACCTGCAACAACGGCGCATTCATGGCGTCGCCCTTTCGGGCTTGGCCGCGGCAGCGACCCTGGCGCCCGCGCCTGGCGGATTGGTCGCGGCGATACGGCGAAACGCGCCTCGACCCGCCGCCACCAGCCGCCAGCGCATCAAAAGCGAGACGATGCCGCGCGGCATGAACAGCACGCAGGCGATCACCACCACGCCGACCAGGCCGTAATAAAGATCGGGAAAAC
>JANPGJ010000156.1:0-1622 GCA_031423955.1 Burkholderiales bacterium | reverse complement strand
CCAATATCGAGGAGCGGCCATGGCTACCGGTTCAGGCTTTACATCCGTCAAGCTTGCCGCTGCGTTGGTCGATGACGCCCGCGCGGCCGCGCTCACCATGCGCCGCTCTGTGACCAGCCAGATCGAATACTGGGCCACGCTTGGGCGTGCGCTGGAATCCGCGGGGTTGACCGCGCGCGACACCGGCGCCCTGATCGCGCCGCGTCATCCGTCACTTGAATTCGTCAATCCGGACATCCATGAGCGCGATGACCTGTCGTATATCGGGCAATCCGCTCAAGCGCTCCGAAGCCGGTGTGGAGTTGCATTCAGGGCCCTTGCTGCGCTGGGCGGCGAGCATACTCGCGGATTCCGTAACCTGAATAGGGATTGATACAGCGGTCGCGCGCAAGGGTTGGCCCATAGAGATTGAACCCGGTGACGCGTGGCCACCTTCGGTATCGTCATTTGCAGGTGTTCAACGGGACTTCGAAAGAGTCTTTAAGGTGTAATCTGCTTACCTTGGTGAGTCGCTGTGCCGACCGCTTGCCAATGCCATTGCGAACCCGGCACCGACAATCAAAGGGTGGCCGATGAACAAACGCGATACCGTGCTAGCAATGTTCGCGCTCGGCGCGGCACCATCGACCTTGCTGGCACAGAAGCGCACGGTGCGCGTCGGAGCGCTCGGCCCGCGCAAAAACTCGGTGCTATTGCCGCGCGCCCTCAAGCGCCTTGCGGAACTAGGCTACGTCGAAGGCCGCAACCTTGAACTCGTCCTCCGTTCCGCCGACGGTGTGCCTGAACGCTTCCCGGCGCTGGCGCGGGAATTGATCGAAGCGAAATGCGACCTGATATTCGCGCTCGGCGCCGAGGCGGCGGCACGCGCCTTGTTGGACGCCAAATCCCCTATCCCGGTGGTTCTGATCGCGACCGACTATGACCCGCTGCGGGCGGGGCTGGTGTCCAACCTGCGGCGGCCCGGCGGCTTGGTGACCGGCGTGGTGGGGGAAACACTTGCACTTTCCGCCAAACGCATGGAAATCATGCGCGAGATCCTGCCCAAGGTGAATCGCTTCCTGGTGCTGAGCGACAATTTCACCAAATCCCAGCTCGAATTCAGCATCGAGGCGGCGCGCGCGTTGCGGGTGGAACTTGTCATCGAAAGCTTCGGCACCCCGCCGTATGACTTCGAGGCCGCAATCGCGAAAGGTCGCGGCGCGCAGGCCGGGGCCTTGATCGTCCTTACATCGCCGGAATTTCGAAATCAACGCGACAAGATATACGACTTGGCGATCAAACACAGGCTGCCAGCGTCGTACGGCTCGGAATCTGCTAGAGACCGTGGAATTCTTTTCTTTTACGGCGCGGATCTGGATAAACATGTTGCGCGAGCCGGCGACATCGCGGCCAGCATTCTCGGCGGCAAGCCGCCAGGCGACATTCCGATCGAACTGCCGACGCATATCACATTGACGGTCAACCTCAAGACTGCCAAGGCACTCGGCATCACGGTACCGAAATCGGTGCTGGTGCGTGCCGATCAGGTGATCGAGTAACATTTTCGAGCACGTCGAAGCAGGGCCAATGGTTCAAGGAATAACCGAGGTGACCCTGGAGATTGTGGACATGCGAATCGACCC
>JANPGJ010000155.1:0-34268 GCA_031423955.1 Burkholderiales bacterium | reverse complement strand
AGCTGGGCGGGTCCGACGAAACCATGCGGCACTGTCCGCAATGATCATTGCAGATTCGAGGAATCCCCATGTTCGACGCCTGGAACAATCACGCAAGACAACTGAAGATCGCGGGCGCTCTCCTCGCGCTGCTCGGTTCGCTGGCCCTGGTCTGGTTCACCATCCAGGCGCCCGAGCGCGGCAGGAACGCGCTGGTCACCGCCATGGAAAACGACGCTGCCCCATTCTTCGCGACCGAGCGCGATATCGGCGCCTTGGCCCGCGATGCGAAGTCCGGGGCCGCCAGGAGCATCGGGCTGTCGCCCGAATATGCGCTGGTCAGCCTCGACAACGGCGGCCGCTACTACGTTCGCATCGACACCCAGCGTGCGCTGGTGACCGAACTGCTCAAGGAGCGCATGGCCACCGCCGCGCCGGAGCTGTTTTCGCTGGGCGACATCCAGCCGCCGGCCGGGCCGCTGCAGGCGTTTTCGCGCCAGTTCAACGCAAGCCACCTGTCGCTGCTCGGGCCGCTGCTGATCATCTACCTGATCGTCATGATGAACCCCGGCCGTGGTGCCGGCGGCATGTTCAGGGGCGCCGCCCGGCCGGACACGAAATTCGCCGACGTGATCGGTGTGCAGGAGGCGAAGGAGGCATTGCAGGACATCGTCGCATACCTGAGGAAGCCGGAGAAATTTTCCGGGCTCGGCGCGCGGCCGCCACGCGGCATCATCCTCGAAGGACACTTCGGGTCCGGCAAGACGCTCTTGGCGCGCGCGGTTGCCGGCGAGGCAGGCGTGCCCTGCTTTTCGCTCTCCGGCAGCGATTTCAGCGACATGTTCCTCGGGGTCGGCGTGCGCCGCGTGAAGAAGCTGTTTGCGCAGGCCAGGAAGCATGCGCCGTGCGTCGTGTTCATCGACGAAATCGACGGGCTGGGCCGGCGTTCATCAGGCAGCTCGGCGGGGGAAACCGAAAACAATCGCATCATCAACGCGCTCCTGGTCGAACTCGATGGCTTCTCACCCACCACCGGGATCGTGGTCCTTGGCGCGACCAACAATGTGGACAATCTCGACCCCGCCCTGGTCCGCCCCGGCCGCTTCGACCGCACCTGCCATCTCGGCCTGCCGGACGTCGCCGAACGCGAGGCTTTGTTCGCCCATTACGCGACCACGCTGCGTACCGCCGGCGACGGCGACTTCCGGCAACTCGCGCGCGTCTCCACCGGACTTTCGCCGGCATCGATCGCCAACGTCGTGAACCTGGCGGCGATGCTGGCGGCCAAGGAAGACGCCGCCGCGGTCACCCACCAGCATTTCGCGCAGGTTCTGGAGCAGCACCGTATGGGCGGCGCAGCCACGCCGGGCCAGGCCGCCCTGGGCGTCGAGGATCGTCGCCGCATCGCCGTGCACGAGGCCGGCCATGCCGTCGTCGCCCGCCTGCTCGATGTCGGGATTGTCGAGAAAGTCAGCATCCTGCAGCGCGGCCGGGCCCTGGGCGTGACCCTGGTGACCAACGAGCAGGACCGCATGCTGCAGAGCGAACCCGAGGTGCGGGCGCGAATGAGCATGTTGCTCGGCGGCCGATGCGCCGAACTGCTGGTATTGAAGACGCTGTCGACCGGCGCCGCGAATGACCTCGAACACGTATCGGGCATGGCCTACCGGATGGTCACGGAGTTCGGTTTCAGCAAGGACATCGGTCCGTTCAGCTATGCCGGCTTGCCGGAGCGGGAACGCCAGGCCGGGCGGTTTCCGGAGGCGGTCGCCGAGGCGCGCGAGATCGTCAAGCAGATCGAAGTGCACTGCGCCGGACTGCTGGCGGCGCATCGCGCGGGGCTGGAGCGCCTGACCGAGCGCCTGCTCGAACAGGAAACTGTCAGCGGCGCCGAGGTCGACACCTGCCTCGCGCTTCCCGATCCTGCAGCGCGACTCGCTGCGTAGCGAACCGCGCTCGACGAACGCCGTCGTCGCGGCCGCCGATCAGGTCGCGGGCAGGCGCCGGCCGGGACCCTGGCGCGCAGCAGGTATCGCCAGTTCACGGCACGCAAATCGCTCATTTGCGCCAGACGCGACGAAACGGTCAGCGCGATTCGAAGGCGCCGAAGCGGTCTTGGTCGGTTAGGGTGTAGAAAATGCGTAGTCAGGCGTGGGAATGCCCGCGCGCTGCACAGCGCACAGGGCGATACCGGGTGATGGAGTGTCGGCTGGCGCACAGACGCCGGTCTTGGGAGTCTGGAATGCTTGCTAATCGCACGTCAACCAGCACCCATCGAATCATGGAGTCCACATGTCGACCATTGTCACGGGCCACTTTCAGCAGCAGGCCGCTGCCCGCATGGCGCTCGATAGTCTCGCCGCGGCCGGCTTTCCGGTCGACCAGCTTGCAAGCTTTTTTGTCAGTCCTGCAGGCCAGCATGACCTGACACCGATCGGCGGCGATGAACAAGCCTCTCCGGGTCTGGAACATGCCGGCGGCAACGCGGCGGCGGGAGCGACCATTGGCGGCGCCATCGGCATTGCGACCGGACTGGCGGCCGTGGCAGCACTCGGGCCGGGCGCCGTGATCGCTGCCGCCGGTGTCGGCGCCTATGTCGGCTCGCTCATCGGCGCGGTCGGCAGCATGCCCGACAAGCCGCCGGAGTTGCCGGTGCAGGAGGACTCGCACCGCCAATCGGGCATGCAGGTGGCAGCGGCCGCGCCGAGCGTCGCGCAACAGGAGGATGCCATCCGTATCCTGCGCCAATGCGGCGCCACCGACATCGAGCAGCCCGAGGGCACCATCATCGCCGGCGACTGGAGCGACTTCGATCCGCTGTCGAGCCTGCAGAGGGTGCGCGCCTAGCACTGTCGGGGCCGCTGCCGCTGGAACATCGGCTCACGCCATGACTCGGACGCGCCTTTCGCCTACACCGCGCCGAAGTATGCCGATGCCCATGACGGCTGACCTGGGAATGACACCAGGCCAGGCCCGGCGCGACAAGGCCAAAGCCAGTGGCTTGACAACATTACGCGCACGCGGCTGGACAACGGCATGCCCAGCCGTTATATCTGTCCCACCTTGCTGGTGGACGCCGCCGCCGGCAGCATCGCGGCGGCGGCGCACCTTTATGCCGGCGCGCTAGGCCCCAACCTATTGCCCAAGAAAGCGCAGCGTTGACCAAAGCCCGTGGGACATGAGCGGCGCCCGGCACATCAGTCCACTGGCGGGCACAGCCCCGACGCCGGCCATGCTGGTCGATGTGCCCGCGTTGGTCGCGGCATACACCGGTCGCGTGCCCGACTATTCCGTGCCGGCAGAGCGGGTTGCATTCGGTACTTCGGGCCATCGCGGCAGCCCGCTTCAATGTACTTTCAACCAATCGCACGTCCTGGCGATCACCCAGGCGGTATGTGACTACCGCGCGGGCCGGGGGATCGCCGGCCCGCTGTTCCTCGGCATCGACACCCATGCACTATCCCCCCCGGCGTGCGCATCGGCGCTCGAAGTGCTGGCGGCAAACGGCGTTGACGTCATGCTCGCCGTGCGCGACGAACCCACACCCACACCGGCTGTTTCACACGCGATCCTCGCCTGGAACCGCGGGCGGTCTGCCGGCTTCGCCGACGGCATGGTGATCACGCCGTCGCACAATCCGCCAGAGGACGGCGGCATCAAGTACAACCCGCCAAACGGCGGCCCGGCGGACGCGGATGTGACCGGCCGGGTCGAAGCCAGGGCCAATGCGTACCTGAAAAACATGCTGCGTGGCGTGCGCCGGGTGCCCTACGAGAATGCCCTGCGTGCCGCCACCACCCACCGTCACGACTATCTCATCGCCTACGTGAATGATCTCGCCAACGTCGTCGACATGGCGGCGATCCGCGCGGCCGGTATCGCGATGGGTGTCGATCCGCTTGGGGGCGCGGGTGTCCATTATTGGGCCGCGATCGCCGAGCGCTACGGGCTCGACCTCACCGTGGTGAACCGGGACGTCGATCCGACCTTCCGCTTCATGCCGCTCGACCGCGACGGCCGGATTCGCATGGATCCGTCCTCGCCGTGGGCGATGCGCAATCTGGTCGGTCTGAAAGACCGCTTCGACATCGCCTTCGCGTGCGATGCCGACCACGACCGTCACGGCATCGTCACCCGAGGCGCCGGATTGCTGCCGCCGAATCATTACCTCGCGGTCGCCATCGACTACCTGTTTCGACATCGGCCTGCGTGGGGCGGTGACGCCGCGGTCGGCAAGACCGTGGTGAGTACGCGGATGATCGACCGCGTGGCCGCGAGACTTGGACGCCGACTCCATGAGGTGCCGGTCGGATTCAAGTGGTTCGTCGACGGACTGTTCGAGGGCGCGCTCGGATTCGGCGGCGAAGAAAGCGCCGGCGCGAGCTTTCTACGCCGTGACGGCACGGTCTGGACGACCGACAAGGACGGCATCGTTCCGGCACTGCTGTCCGCGGAAATCACCGCGCGGATCGGCCGCGATCCCGGCGAGATATACCTTGAGCTGGTGCGCGAGTTCGGCGCGTTCTTCTACGACCGCGTCGAGGCGCCTGCGAACCCCGAACAAAAGCGCCGGCTGTCGGGCCTCTCGCCTGAGGGTATCGTGGCGCGCGAACTGGCGGGTGAAAAGATACTTTACATACATAGCCGCGCGCCCGCCAACGGCGCGCCGATCGGCGGGGTGAAGGTCGTCACCGAGAACGGATGGTTCGCCGCGCGACCCTCCGGCACGGAGAGTATCTACAAGATATATGCCGAGAGCGGGCGCGACGAGCGTCATCTGCGCCGCATCGCTGACGAGGCGCAGGCGATTGTCGACGCGGCGTTGGCGCGGGACCCGCCGGCCGGCGATCCATAAGCGTATTCGAGCAAGATGAACAGGTGCGCCGGTTGCATGGCATTCCCGCACAAGGAGGAATCCAGTGCCGCCTGCGGCAACGGACCATCCGCATGAAGTCGATGCTGAAAGGCGTCGTCACGTCAATGGAGGCTCGCCGTCCATCGGAATTCGCGTTGCGCGCCGCCGGGCGGCGGATCGTGCACGAGAACGAGCGCATCACTGGGGATCACCGGCGGCTTCTCGATGTCACCCGCTCCATTTCATGTGCTCCAGCGCACAGACTCGCGTTTCAAGCGAAGTACATTCTGCTTGAAGCACGCCTTGACTCCGGAGTACTGAGCATGACCAGGCCGGCAGTAAAAGCCATACCGGACAGCGAGTCGATGGCCGCCCGCGATCTGGATCGTGTGGTTGCGATGGCGCCGAGCCATTGAGACCAGTACGTCCAGGCTCGCGCGCTACGTCAATACGAACACTGTCCGGCAATCATGACGCTTGACGATACCCTGCAAAACGATGCACCCGGCATGTCGGCAAACGTGAACCCCGGGCTGCGATCCAGTCACTCCGACGACGCCATGCTTGATGGCCTGCAGCGCGCCGCGTTTGACTATTTCCTGAACGCCTCGAACCCGGAGAATGGCCTGATCGCCGACACCACGCGCGCAGGTTCGCCGGCGAGCATCGCGGTGGTCGGGTTCGCCCTCTCTGCCTACCCGGTCGGGATCGAGCGTGGATGGATCGCGCGTGCCGATGCCCTGCAGCGCACGCTCCGCGCATTGCGTTTCTTTCTCGCCAGCGACCAGACCGGCGATGCCGGCGCAACCGGCTACCGCGGCTTCTATTTCCATTTTCTTGACATGCGCAGCGGCGCCCGCGCGTGGCGCTCGGAACTGTCGTTGATCGACACCGCGTTGCTGATCGCCGGCGTGCTCACTGCCGCCGCCTACTTTACGGCGCATTCAAAGCCCGAAATGGAAGTGCGTGACTTGGCGGACGCCTTGTACCGGAGGGTCGACTGGCATTGGGCGCAGAACGACGGCACGTGCCTGACCCACGGCTGGAAACCCGAGTGCGGATTTCTCAACTACGGCTGGGAAGGCTACAGCGAGGCGCTGATCCTTTATGTTCTCGGCCTCGGTTCGCCGACCCATCCTTTGACCGAGTCGAGCTTCCAGGCCTGGACGCTGACCTACCAATGGGAAAACCTGTACGGTCAGGAATTTCTGTACGCCGGTCCGCTGTTCATTCACCAGTTCTCGCATGCCTGGATCGATTTTCGCGGTATCCAGGATCATTTCATGCGCGAAAAAGGCTGTGACTATTTCGAGAACAGCCGCCGTGCCACCTACGTGCAACGCGAATACGCGATCCGCAATCCGCGCAGCTTCAGCGGCTACGATGCGCGATGTTGGGGCCTCTCGGCGGGCGACGGTCCGAGCGTCGAGCCGCGACGAATTGCCGGCCGCAGGCAGGCGTTTTACGGTTACGCCGCGCGCGGCGTCCCGTACGGGCCGGATGATGGCACCGTCGCGGGCTCGGCGACCGTCGCCGCGCTGGTGTTCGCACCGGAAATCGCGCTGCCGGCGGTGCGCGCGCTGGTCGCGCGCGGCGGAGGCGAACTGGCTCGTGCCAGCGGTTTCAACGCGAGCGCCGGCGCATCCGCGGCGGAATGCTGGGTCGCGCAAGGCGAATTCGGGCTCGATCAGGGAATGATCGTATTGATGATCGAGAACCATCGTTCCGGGCTGCTGTGGCAGTTGAACCGAAGCTGCGCCTACGTTCAATCCGGCCTGCGTCGCGCCGGCTTTGGCGGCGGCTGGTTGTAAGCGCCGTGCGTGCCGCGACGCTTGAAGCCGTTTCGGACGCAGACCTGTGCGCCGCCGACAGCGTGCATGAGCAGCAACGCCTTGCCGACCTGGGTCCCGCCGGTTGGCGGAATCCGACGCCGCGTGGTCCGTACCACCTGCTGGTGATCGGCGCGGGTCCCGGCGGTCTGGTCGCGGCGCGCACGGCGGCGGCGCTGGGGGCCAGGGTAGCGCTGGTCGAACGCCACCTGCTGGGCGGCGACTGCCTCAATACCGGCTGCGTTCCGTCGAAGACCATCATCCGTACCGCGCGCCTGTACGCCGAGATGCGCGACGCCGCCAACTTCGGCGCCTCCCCACCCGCAGACATCCGGGTCGATTTTCCGGCCGCGATGCAGCGCATGCGGCGCATTCGGGCCCGCATCGGTCGCGTCGATTCCGCGGCCCGGCTGGTCGCCGAAGGCATCGACCTGTATTTCGGGTCCGCGCGCTTTGTCGGACCTGATGCGGTCGACGTCGGCGGCGCCCGCCTGCGCTTCAGGAAAGCACTGATCGCGGCCGGATCGCGATCGATTCTGCCAGCGATTCCGGGTCTGGCCGCGGCCGGTTTCCTGACCAACGAAACCGTGTTCGACCTTATGACGCTACCGCGCAGCCTGCTGGTCATCGGTGGCGGGCCGCTCGGCTGCGAGCTGGCGCAGGCTTTTTGCCGCTACGGCGCGCGCACCATCATCGCCCACGATGAGCCGCTGTTCCTGCCGCGGGAGGAACGCGACGCCGCGCAGCTGGTCTCCGACGCCCTGGCCCGCGACGGCGTCGAAATCCATCTGAACAGCAAGGCGGTCAAGGTTTGGGCGGAACATGGCCGCAAGCTTGTCGAACTGGTCAACGATGGCGATGTTTCGACAGTCGCGGTCGATGAAATCCTGACCGGCATCGGACGTGCGCCGGCGGTGCAGGGGCTTAACCTCGAAGCCGCCGGCGTCGCATATGATGAAAAGGCCGGGATCCATGTCGACGACTTCCTGCGCACCAGCAACCCGCGCATCTACGCCGCCGGCGATGTCTGCCTCGAACACAAGTTCACCGACACCGCCGAGGCGTCGGCGCGCATCGTGGTGCGCAACGCCCTGTTTCTCGGCCGCGAGCGAATCAGCGCGCTGACCATCCCGTGGTGCACCTATACCGACCCTGAGATCGCCCACGTCGGCCTCTACGTGCGGCAGGCGCGTGCCCGCGACATTCCGGTGAAGACCTTCACAGTGCCGATGCATGATGTCGACCGCGCGGTCGCTGACGGCGAGGAAGAAGGCTTCGTGAAGATTCACGTACGGGAAGGTACCGACAAGATCCTGGGCGCGACGATCGTGGCCAGGCACGCCGGCGAAATGATCAATGAAATAGGGCTCGCGATGGTCGCCGGCATCGGCTTGCGAACATTGGCCAAGGTGATCCACGCCTACCCCACCCAAGCCGGAGCAATCAAGCAGGCGGCGGACGCCTATACACGAACGCGCCTCACACCCCTGCTCGGATGGTTGTTACGCAAATGGCTGCATCGATGATGATCCCGGAAAGATGTCAATGAACAGTGGGTTTCGGCGGCTTGTCGCAACGCTGGCTCAACCCGGAACGAGGGAAAAGTCGTGATTTTCAGCGGCGCCTCGATTCGCGTTGCATCTGCGACGCATTTTGCGGAAATGGATTGGCCGCGCCAACAGCATTCGGATCGCGCCATTCCAGCTATGTGCACCCTGCAACGCCCAGCCGCTATCCGACCTGCTGGCGATCGACCGCCCACATCGAGGCCAAACTTCAGTGCTAGAACCGGATGCCGGTGATCAGCGACAGTTGGTGCGAGGCGTAGTGGTTCTGCGTCCACTTGTAGTCGTACAGACCTTTGACAGTCCAGGACTTGCGCTCGCAATTGCAGGAAAGAATTGTCACGCCGGCACCGACCTTGTAGAGATCGCGGCCACCGTTGACCCCTTGCGTGGTGAAGCCGGCGCCGCCGCCGGTGAAGCTGGCGTCCTGGCGCATGGTGTTGCCGTTGAAATCATGCTCCCACTTCACATGCACCTCGGGCGAGAAGGCGCCGCCGGTGGTCTGTATCACGCGCTCGGCCTTCACGCCCAGGCTCGATCGCACGATGTCGTAGTTCTGCTTCTCCACCTGCAGGTTCAGGTCGCCGGCGCCGCTCTCGGTGTAGCCACCCACCTGCAGGCGCGAGACCGCGAGCGAAACCAGCGGTGTGACGATGGTCTCGCCCATGTAGAGATGCTTGCCGGGGGCCAGCAGCGCGGTGTACTGGCGCCCCGAGTAATCCACGTTGGCGCTGCGGTTGACGCCGGGAAACGCGATGTCGCGCGAGCCCTTGTACTGGTCGACGCCGAACGAAAGCGCGCCCTGGGCGAACCAGGGTCCGACCACATGGCCGAGATAGGCCGTGAGCTGATAGGAATCGATTTTCGCATTGCCGCTGGCGTTGTTGCCGTCGACTCTGCTGTTGGCAAAGCCGGCGGTAACACCGGCGCGGGTCTGCTCGCCCACCGGCGCGTCGTAGGCCAGCATCAGGCCGGCGGTCTTGCTGCGTTCGATCTCCGCCGGATAGATGTTCTCGCCGCCCGACTTGGCAAGTGGGGCAAAGTGGCCAAAGCGACGAATCTTCGCAATGATTGTCCGGATGAAACTACTATTCCCCGAATTCACCGGGGAAAAGGAATTGACATGTCGAGCATTTTTTCGCTCAAGCGCACCCTGTGCGCATTGGTGGCCGGCGCGTTTGCGCTGACCGCAGATACTACTGCGGCGCAAACGTATCCGGCCAATGCGGTCCGCCTGGTGGCTCCGGCTGCGGCAGGCGGAGCCACGGATATCGTGGCACGCTTGCTCGCCGTGCGCCTGCAGGAGGTGATGGGGCAGGCGTTCATCGTTGAGAACCGCGCCGGCGCCAACGGCAGCATCGGTGCTGAATTCGTCGCCAAATCGCCGACGGACGGGTATACGCTCATGGTCACCGACCTGGGCACCTTCACCAGTGGCGCGGCTGTCTACCCCAACCAGCAGTTCGATCCGCTGGGCGATTTTGCGCCGATCACCATGCTGCTCGCCTCGACCTATGGGCTGGCGATCACCCCATCGCTGCCCATCAATTCGGCCAAGGAATTGCTGGCTTATGCCAAGGCCAATTCCGGCAAATCCAACTACGCCATGCTCGGTAACGGGAGTGCCTCGCACCTGGCCGGTATTGAACTCGGCGCACGTGCTGGCGTTACCGTGACCTTTGTGCCATACAAGGGCGGCACGCCGGCCTTGACGGACGTCGCCGGCGGCAGGCGCAGGCATTCTCGATTGCGATGCTGTCAGCCTACCCTTTTGTCAACCGCTCGCTGCAGCATTACGCCCCGCACGACTACTACCCGCAGCGCCGCACAATGGTGCATGTCACCGTCGAAGGCGACATGCCGATTGGCGTTTCCGGCGTGTACACTCCTGGAGCGGTGGCGGGCAACGGGATGATCAATCCGTCGGGGCCACCGAAGAAGCCGCCGGTGCGCCAGTTCGAGCGGGTCGCATGACGGCTGCGTTAATTCGCGACAGAGACAGGATTCCGATGTCCGCCAGTCATTTCGTGCACATCCATGGCAATCCCGCGGCTGGCGAGCGCTTGATCGCCGCGGCCCAGGGGGCGCTACTCGTGGCCACAAGGCCGGGCGAAACGACGCTGCTGCACACGCCGATCAACCTGCTTGGCGCCGATCCCTTGCCGGTGGATCAGGACGCCCGCCTGTTGCTGTGCCAGTTTGAGGGTGCCGACGCGGCTGCGCGCGCAGTCATGGTGGATGCCGCGGCCCGCGGCATCGCCGGCGTGAACGGTGTCACGCATCAACTCATGCGGCGGGACATCATCGTCCCGGGTGGGCCGGAAGACCCGCAGGCACCACCGGAAGCGGTGTCGTGGATCGTGCAATACAACGGCCCGGCCGCAGATCCGGCAGCGTTCCATGCCTACTATCTGGCGCATCACGTGCCAATCGTGTTGCGCATGCCGTGCATCCGCTCGCTCAATTGCTACTTTCCCGCCGGCGGTGCGGCGACTGCCGGGTTGCAAATGGTCGATCACCTGCAACTGATACAGGCCCTGTTCGACGACCTCGATGGCCTGCTCGCGATGCGTCGTTCAGCGCAGCGCAAGGAAGGCTTGCAGGACTTCAAGAACTATCCCGCATTCGAAGGCCCGGTCACACACCAGGCCATGCGCAGCTACCGACTCGGCGCTTGACGCCCCGCGAACGGAGATTCCGCGATGCCCAAGGCCCGATGGTTGTTGTTGCTTTCGCTGCTGGCGCTAGCCCCCCTTTGCCCGGGGTGGGCCGCGGCGCAGGATTACCCGAACCGGCCGATCCGCGTGGTGGTGCCCTACGGCACCGGCAGCAACGGCGAGGCGGGCCTGCGCCTGCTGGCCACACTGATGGAGCCGCGGCTGGGGCAGCGCATCCTGGTCGAGACACGTGCCGGTGGCGCCGGCAATGTCGGGGCGGCTGCCGTCGCCGCCGCGCCGCCTGATGGCTATACCCTGCTGCTGGGCGCTACCAACAATTTCACCATCAACCAGCACCTCTACAAGATGGACTTCGATCCGGTGGTCGCGTTCGAACCGGTCACCATCCTGTTCGACATCCCGTTTGTGATGTATGCGAGCACCGCGGTACCGGCGCGGACGCTGGAGGAATTCGTCGCCTATGCCCGGGCCAATCCTGGCAAGCTCAACTACGCATCCTCGGGCGTCGGCACACCGCCCCACCTGGCAGGGGAAATGCTGAGCCAGCAGGCCGGAGTGCGCATGACGCATGTGCCGTACAAGAGCAATGCGCAATCCGTCGCCGCGCTCCTGGCGGGTGACGTTCACCTGTTCGTCGGTCTCATTTCAGGGGCGCAGGCGTATGTGGATGCCGGCAAGCTGCGCATCCTCGCCACGGCGGGGCCGCAACGCACCAACCGCCATCCTGACGTGCCCTCGGCCCGCGAAGCTGGCTTCCCGAAGCTCAACATCAGCACCTGGTGGTCCCTGGTCGCTCCGCGCGGAACCCCCAAGTCGGTGATCGAAAAGCTCTATGAGGCGGTGCGCGCGACCATGCGCGACACCGACCTGAAGGACCGCTACGCCCAGTTGGGCATGGTGCCCATCGTCAACCCGCCGGCAGAATTTGCCGGAAAAATCGCCGCCGAAGCCGAGGCCTGGGGCTCGTTTATCCGCGCCCGCGATATCCGCCTGGAGTAGCCGCGTCCTTCCGGATTCAATCTTCGTGTTTGCAAGTCTCGCTTCATGGCGTATCCACGGACCTGAAACTGCATCGCGGGGTGCGCGGGTGGGCTAAACCCCTGGCCCCGAACCCAACCGGAAGTTCGGGCCGCAAACGTATTCGCCTGAGCGCGACCCGCGTCGGGTCGCCGACTACAAACCCAACGAAAGACACCACCATGCAGCTCGGATTAAAAGGCAAGAAAGCAATCGTCACGGGCGCCAGCCGCGGTATCGGCCGCGCCATCGCCGAGTTACTCGCGAGTGAAGGCTGTGATCTGGCCATCTGCTCCCGCAATCAGGATCAACTCGACGAAGCGATCAAGTCGCTGTCAAGCAAGGGAGTAAAGGCAATTGGCTCCACGGTTGATGTGGCCGATCTGGAAGCACAGCGTCGCTGGATCGCTGCTTCAGGCGAGGCATTGGGCGGGATCGACATTTTCATCGCCAACGTGAGCGCGCTTGCCCAAGGCATGGACGAAGCCTCCTGGCGGGCCGGGCTGGATACCGACCTGATGGCCACGGTTTTCGGGATCGAGGCGGCATTGCCGATGATAGAGCGCTCGACCGCGGGGGCTATCGTGGTGGTCGGCACGACCGGTGCTGTGGAAGTCGCAGGACCGCCGCGCGCATATGCGTCGGTCAAGGCCGCGCTGGCGCCTTACGTGAAGGCGCTCGCGCGCAACCTGGCGCCCAAGAATGTTCGCGCCAACATGGTTTCGCCGGGGAACGTGTACTTCAAGGACGGCATATGGAACAAGGTCGAGGTCAACAACCCGGAAGCGTTTCGCACCGCGCTCTCCCGCAACCCGATGGGGCGCATGGGAACGCCCGAAGAAGTGGCCAATGCGGTCGTGTTTCTTGCCAGCCCGAGCGCCAGTTTCATCAGCGGAACCAACGTGATTGTTGATGGCGCGATGACCCAGCGGGTGCAGTTTTAGCCCCCCCCTTCTTGCCAGGTTTCATCAAGCCCCTCCCTTGAGCCGCGCCTCCAGTTCGAAACGCTTGACCTTGCTGGTTTCGCTGCGCGGCATCTCCGCTTCGTCGATGAAGTGCACTTCCTTGGGCAGCTTGTAGTTGGCGATCTTGCCGCGGCACAGCGCCACCACGTCCGCGGCGGAAAGGGTCGGGTCGGCCCGCACCACGAAGGCCACCGGCACTTCACCCCAGTGCGCATCGTGCTTCTTCACGATCACCGCGTCGGCGATGCGCCGGCTGCCCAGGAGAAGGCGTTCGATCTCCGCCGGATAGATGTTCTCGCCGCCCGACTTGATCAGGTACTTGCGTCGATCGACGAAATCCAGCGTGCCGTCCGGATTGCGGACCATCATGTCGCCCATGTGGAACCAGCCGCCGCGAAAGTCTTCCGCGTTGACTTCCGGCGCGTTCCAGTATCCCGAGAACAGCGATGGCCCGCGAAACAGCACCTCGCCGGGCGTGCCGTCGGCAACGTCGCGGTCCTCGTCGTCGACCAGGCGGATCCGGCAAAACGAGCTTTGCACCTTGGAGAGTCGCTCGGGCGTGGTGCCGGCCGGTATCAGGTGTCCGCTGGCGGGCGGGCCGCCGGTTTCGGTCGCGCCGAAGGTGTTGCGGAACCGGGCGTTCAGCAGGCTCGTCACTTCGCCGATCTGATGGCGCGGCACCAGGTCGGCCATCGCGCCGCAGGTCATCAGGCTTTTTGGCTTGAGGCCGGTGCGATGAAGCTCCTCGATCACCCTGCCGATCGACGCCGGCATCAAGGTCACGTTGCCGAGCGTCTCGCGCGCCATGATTTCCAGCAGCTGCGTCGGCTGGAAGCCGTCGACCACAAAGGTGGTGTCGCCGTTCATCAATTCGCCCAGCGTCGGGTCGGTGCCGCCGATGTGATAGAGCGGCGACCAGGTGATTGTTCCGCGGCCCGGATAGAGCTGGCCGTCGGCCATCGCGATGGTGGCCCGCGCGATTTCCGCGCGGTGGCTGATCGCCGCACCCTTGGGGTAGCCGGTGGTGCCGCTGGTGTAAAGGATGAGCAGGTCGTCTTCGGGCTGCGAGCGGCTGGCGAAATGCGAGTCGTCCGCCCTTGCCAGCAGGCGCTCGTATTCGTCGCCGAAAGCCACCACATGGCGCGCACCATGCGGGATGGTGTCCAGGCGGTTGACATGGCGGGGTGACGCCAGCACCAGTGCGGGCTCGACCAGCCGCAGGCAATGGTCGAGTTCGGCATCCGACTGGCGCCAGTTCTGGCAGGCGACGATGGCGCCTAGCGTCGCGGCGGCAAGAATGGTTTCGACGAATTCGGTGCGGTTCTCGGAAAGCACCGCGATGCGGTCGCGCCGACCCACGCCCAGGCGTTCAAGCGCGTGGCACAAACGCTCGACACGCGATTGCAGTTCGCCATAGCTGATGCCGCGCTCGTCCTGGACCAGCGCGATGCGGGTCGGGTATGCAAGTGCGCGTTCGCGAATCGCGGTGTCGACGGTCAGTTGCGCGGCGGCCTGCGCCAGCGCAGCTGCAGTCGGTTGTGCTTGCGGGGCTGCGGTCATGATTGCTTGGCAGGCGTTGCCTGCCCTCCATTCTGGTTTTCGGTTGGCGTCAGACCGGCTCTGGCGCGCAAGATCAGACCAACGCTTTAAGGGCGTCGGCCGCCCGCTTGAGCACCGGCACGCAGCGGCGGATCGCTTCCGGCAAGGCGCAACTCGAGATCGCCATCGACACGCCGAGCGCGCCGAGCGCCTCACCCTGGCGGTTGGTCAAGGGAACGGCGATGCCGCGCAAGCCGATCTCGAACTGGCTCTCGATTGCGGCATACCCTTGCGCGCGGGCGAGGCGAATCGCCGCGGTCAGCGCCTTGCGGCTGGTCAGGGTGTGCGGCGTGTGCGCGCTCAGGCTTGCATGCGCCAGCCATTGGTCCAGTGCGGCGTCCGCCATGCAGCCCAGGATCACGTGGCCGGCAGCGGTGGTGTGCGCCGGCAACCGGGTGCCGGGTTCGAGTGCGGTGCTCATCAGGCGGGTCGCATTGGCGCGCGCCACATAGACGACATCGTGGCCGTCGAGCAGCGCCAGATTGCTCGATTCCAGCACCTCGGTGGTGATTTGCTGCAGGAACGGCCGCACCGTGCGCGGCAGGCGGGCCGAGCCCAGATATGAGTATCCCAGCGCGAGAACCCTGGGCGTGAGCCAGTAGGCCTTGCCGTCGCTGGCCGCGTAACCGGCATGGGTGAGCGTGATCAGGTAGCGGCGCGCGGCGGCGCGGCTGATGACGAGCCTGGCCGCGAGGTCGCTGGCGGTCAGCAAGGGGTTGGCATCGGTGAACGCATTGATCACGGCCAGGCCGGTGATGAAGCCTTCGATCAGATCGGCCTTCTGCACCGGCTTGATGCCGGGCGCGGCGACGCCATGGGCCGGGCTTGACGAGGGTAGGGGTTTATTGTCTAATAATCGCACAGTAGTGCGATAATCGCACAAACGAAACAGGATGACAATCACCTTCGCTGCATCAGGCAGGTGACGCCACAGTCAAGATGAGGGGAGACAAGTTGACCGCCAGCAACCGCAATCCGGAGCCCAGCAATCCCCTCGGTGTGGATGGCATCGAATTCGTCGAATACGCCACCACACAGCCGCAGGCGCTCGGCGCGGTGCTGCAGCTGATGGGCTTCGCCCCGGTCGCCCGCCATCGTTCGCGCGAGGTGATGCTGTATCGCCAGGGCTCGATGAACCTGATCGTCAATGCGCATCCCGACGTGCTGGCCGGGCTTGACGCCGGTGACGGCCGCCCGGTGATCGCGGCGATCGCCCTGCGGGTACGCGACGCCGCCTTCGCATGGCGCCATTCGGTCGACCTCGGCGCCTGGCCGCGCCCGGCGGCCGCTTCGGCGATGGAACTCAATATTCCGGCGATTCACGGCGTCGGCGGCAGCCTCATCTATTTCGTTGACCGCTATCGCGACTTCACCATTTATGACGTCGATTTCGTGCCCCTGCCTGGGGTTGATCCGGCACCGCCGGCGCTTGCCGGCATGCATTATTTCGGCGTGGTGCAGGCGATCCACGCCGACCGCACCGAAGCCTGGCTCGACTTCTACGAGCATTTGTTCGGCTTCACGGTGCTGCCGGTCGGCACCCATTTCGGCATCCTCCCCAAGGGCACCCTGCTTGAGAGCCCGTGCCGCAAGTTCTACCTGCAACTGGTCGAGCCGCCGCCCGGTGCCGACGACATCGTCTGGGAAGAGGGCTACCTGCGCAGCGCGATGGGGGCGGCCGACGTGGTCGAGGCGACGCGCCAACTGAAGGCGCGCGGCGTGGTGTTTGTCGATCGCGAGCCGGTACAGTCGAGCGACAAGGGCGCATTGACACAAGTCCATCTCGGTTCGGTCAGTTTCGAACTGGTGCATAGCCACATAGCCGCCGCGGTGCCGGCGTGAGCCGGGCCCCCGCGTTGGCGCGCCCGGTCGCGCCGCCTGCCTGGGGAGCGCTATGAACCAGGACCGCTTCGGCATGGACACCATCACGCTGGCCGGTTCGCTGGAGGCGAAACTCAAGGCCGTGAAGAGCGCCGGCTTTTCGCAGATCATGCTGTCGGCGCGTGACATCGCCGGCCACCCCGACGGTGACCAGGCCGCGGTGCAGGCGGTTCTTGCCAGCGGCCTGCGGGTCACCGGTTTCCAGGTGCTGCGCGATTTCGAAGGCTTGTCCGGCAACCTGCATGACTACAAGATCGACGTTGCGCGCAGCATGCTTGAAATGTGCCGGGCGGTACGCTCCGACCTGCTGCTGGTCTGTTCTTCGACCTCGACCCACGCCAGCGCCGACAGCGACGCGCTGGTCGCCGATCTGCGCAAGCTGGCGATGCTGGCGGTGCCGATGAATGTGCGCATCGCCTACGAGGCCTTGTCCTGGGGCCGGCATGTCAGCGAGTATCCGGCCGCCTGGGAAATCATCGCGCGCGCCGATCGCGCCAATCTCGGCATGGCGCTCGATTCGTTTCACATCCTGGCCGCCGGCAGCGACCTGGGCGGCATCGAGGACATCGACCGCGACAAGATTTTCTTCGTGCAACTGTCCGATTTCATGTGGCGCGAAACCCCCTCGTTCGACGAGCGGCGCGAGACGGCGCGCCATTTTCGCGTGTTTCCCGGGGAAGGTGCGCATAGCAGCGAAGTGGCGCAGATGTTGCGCCTGCTGGACGCCGCCGGTTACCGCGGCGACTACAGCTTCGAGGTATTCAACGACGACTACCTGCAGATGCCGCCGCCGGTAGTGACCGCGCGCGCGATGCGCTCGGTGCAATGGCTGATGGGCCAGGTGCCCAGGCGCAGCCTGCCGCTGCGCATTCGCCAGGAGCGGGCGGCGAGCGCCGCAAGGGGCCGCAGATAGTCGCCGGGCGCATCGCGCGCGGTCGGCGAACACCCTAGAATCCGTACGGCAAGCTTGAATCAGCAGGTCCAACAATCAACAGGAGACATCATGAGAAAAGCATTGGCAGCAATGGCACTGGCCGCGCTGGTCGCGATCCCGGCGGCCGCGCAGCAAACCGTCAAGATCGCCAACATCGTCGAGTTGTCCGGCCCCGGCACCACATCCGGCACCAATTTCAAGGATGGCGTGATGCTCGCCGTCAAGGAGATCAACGCCGCGGGCGGCATTCTCGGGCGCAGGATCGAAACCACCACCAACGATACCCAGAGCAACCCCGGGGTAGCCAAGGGGCTGACGCAGAAAGCCATCGACCAGGACGTGTTCGCAGTGTTCGGGCCGGTGTTTTCCGGTTCGATCATGGTCAGCATGGCCGAGACGCGGCGTGCCGAGGTGCCCAATTTCACCGGCGGCGAGGCCGCATCGATCACCCAGCAGGGCAACCCCTACGTGTTCCGCACCAGCTTCACCCAGGCCACCGCGATGCCCAAGATCGCGCGCTACATCACCGACCAGGCCAGGCTGAAAACCCTGGCGTTGATCTACGTGAACAACGATTTCGGCAAGGGTGGGCGCGAGATGCTGATGAAGGCGCTCGAGAAGTCGCAGACCAAGATCGTCGCCGACGTGTCGACCGACTCCGGGCAGGTGGATTTCTCGGCCGCCGTGCTCAAAGCCAAGCAGAGCAATGCCGATGGCGTGTTCGTCTACACCAATGAAGAGGAATCGGCGCGTGCGTTGCGCGAGCTGCGCAAGCAGGGCTGGACCAAGCCGATCATCGGCGAGACCGTGCTCACCAGCCAGAAGGTGATCGAACTGGCGGGCGAGGCGGCCAACGGCGCGGTGGCGCATGTCGGCCTGACCGTCGATGCGCCATTGCCGGCGATCCGCGCCTTTCGCGCCAAGTTCGAGCGCGAATACAAGTACATCTGCGACCACAATGGCTTGAAGGGCTACTCCGGCGTCTATGCCCTGAAGGCGGCGATCGAAAAGGTCGGCAAGTTCGACCGCAAGGCGGTGGCGGCTGCGATGCACAGCCTGAAGGTCAAGGCGGCGGACGTGCCGGGCATCCTGATGGATGTGGAATTCGACAAGAACGGTGACCTCGACCGCGACAGCTTCCTCACCGAGGTGAAGAACGGCAAGCAGGAAGTGACCGCGACGCTGCCGCCGCTGGGCAGGAAGTAACGGCACAACAACACAGGCCAGGCCCGCCGCCGCGAACGGCGCGGGCGCAAGCGGAGCCACGCATGGCGGATTTTCTGCAGTTGCTTTTCTCGGGCATGGCCACGGGCAGCATCTATGCCCTGGCCGCGCTCGGCTTCACTTTGCTGTGGCAGGCTTCGGGCACGATCAATTTCGCGCAGGGCGAATTCGTCATGCTGCCGGCATTCCTGATGATCGCGTTCGCCTCGTTCGGCGCGCCGATGCCGCTTGGCTTCCTGCTCACTGTCGTGGTGGCGATCGCGGTGCTGGGCTGGGCCTTCAAGCGCGGCATCGTCGACCCGCTGTTCCGTTTCGGCATGATGCAGATCGTGGTGGCCACGATCGGCCTGTCGATCGCCATGCGCAACGGGGTGCGCGGCTACAGCGCCGAGGCGCATCCTTTTCCCAGCCTGTTTGCCGACCAGCTGTTCAACTTCGGCGGGGTCACGGTGACCCTCGCCGATATCGGCACCCTGGCGGTCGCGCTGGCGCTGGTGATCGCCACCCAGGCCTTTCTCGCACGCACGGTGACCGGCCGCGCCATGCAGGCGGTGGCGCAAAATACCGAGAGCGCCACGGTGCTGGGCATCGATGTGCCGCGCATGATCTTCTATACCTTCGCGATCAACGCAATCCTCGCCTGCGCCGCGGCGCTGCTGGTGACGCCGGTGTACCTGGCCAAGTTCGACATGGGCGAGTCGCTCGGCACCAAGGCGTTTTTCGCGGCGGTCATCGGCGGCTTCAACAATTCGCGCGGCGCGCTCCTGGGCGGGGTGATCGTCGGGGTCGGCGAGAACCTGGCTGCCGCCTATGTGTCGCCGGCCTACAAGGACGCGGTGGCGCTGGCCCTGTTCATGGTGGTGATCCTGTTCAAGCCGCAGGGCTTGCTCGGGCGCCGTGAGGAGCGCAAGGTCTGAGCATGAGAAACAGAACTGCCACCTTGATCGCATTGGCCGTCGCCCTGCTGGTGCTGAGCGCGGCGCCGCATTTCCTGAAAAGCTATGGCGTCTACCTGCTGACCTATTGGCTGGTGTTCATCCTGGCGGTCATGGGCCTGAACCTGACGGTCGGTTATGCCGGCCAGAAGTCGCTCGGGCACGCGGCCTTTTTCGGCATCGGCGCCTACACGGTGGCGATCATGATGAAAGCCGGCTTCAGCTTCTGGCTCGGCCTGCCGGTCGCCGCAGTGCTGTGCTTCGCCACCGGCATCATCGTCGGCTTCCCGGCATTGCGGGTGCAGACCATCTACCTGGCCTTCGCCACCCTGGGTTTCAACACCGCCGCCTGGCTGGTGATGCGCAATGAAGAATGGCTGACCGGCGGCACCTTCGGCATCAACAACATCGCGCGGCCCAGCCTGTTCGGCTTGTCGCTGGACGGCGCGATCGCCTACTACTACTTCACCCTGGGCGTGACCATCGTGTTCGGCCTGTTGTTGCTGGGTTTGTTGCGCTCACCCTGGGGCAAGGCCTTCACGGCGCTACGCGACAACCCGATCCGCGCCGAAAGCCTGGGCGTCGATATCCGTGGTTACACCTTGCTTTCGTTCGCCATTGGCGCGGTGTATGCGGGCATTGCCGGCGCGCTGTTCGCGTCCCTGGTGCAGTTCATCGACCCGGCGCCATTCACCGTCGGCGCATCGATCATGATGTACCTGATGGTGGCCGTCGGCGGGCCGGGCTACTTTTTCGGGCCGGTACTGGGCTCGGCGGTCGGCGTGATCCTGCCGGAGTGGCTGCGTTTCGCCCAGGGCTGGTACCTGTTCGCCTTCGGCTCCGCGGTTGTATTGCTGATGATCTGGCTGCCGGATGGGCTGTTGAGCATTCCCGACCGCCTGCGCGAGCGGCGCGAGTCGCGCGCCGCCTCCGCCGCGCGGGCCGATGCGGCTGCCCGCGTCGGGGGGCATGACTGATGGCGGCACCCGTACTTGAGGTGCGCGACCTGCGCAAGGCCTATGGCGCGATCCAGGCCGTGGGCGGGGTGTCATTCGAGGTGATGCCGGGCGAGATTTTCGGTGTCATCGGTCCGAACGGGTCGGGCAAGACCACCATGTTCAACAGCGTGCTCGGCCAGATCGCGCCGGACGCCGGCGAGATCCGCCTGAACGGCCGTGACATCACCGGTTTGTCGCCGCTCGAACTCAACCGTCGCGGTGTCGGCCGCACCTTCCAGACCCTGCAGGTATTCGGCAAGATGAGCGTGCGCGACAACCTGATCGTCGCCGCCCAGGAGCACCAGGGCGGCATGTTCTCACGCATGTTCGCGCCGGGCGACTCCGGGTTGGGTGCCAGGGCCGATGAACTGATCGACCTGTTCCGCATTCGCCATGTCGCCGATCAGCCGGCCGGGCGCTTAAGCTATGGCCAGCAGAAGCTGGTCGATATCGCCATGGCCTTCATGAGTGAGCCGGACCTGGTGCTGCTTGACGAGCCCTGTGCCGGCGTCAATCCAAGCCTGGTCGGCGGCATCTCGACGCTCTTGAAGCAGCTCAACCAGACCCGCAAGGGCAGCTTTGTGGTGATTGAACACAACATGGACTTCGTCATGAGCCTGTGCCATCGCATCCTGGTGATGGTCGAGGGGCAGGTGATGGCGGTCGGCACGCCGGCGGAGATTCGCGCCAACCGCCAGGTGCTCGACGCCTACCTGGGAGACTGAGCGTGACTGACACCTGCATCGAATTCGATGATGTCGTCGCCGGCTACAAGGACTTCATGATCTTGAACAACCTGTCGTTCAAGGTGCGGCGTGGCGCCATCACGCTATTGATCGGCCCGAACGGTGCCGGCAAATCGACGGTGCTCAAGACCCTGTTCGGCCTGCTCAAGCCGCGCCAGGGCAAGGTCATGCTCGAAGGCCAGGACGTCACCGGCGCGGCACCAAAGACGCTGCTCGAGCGCGGCATCGCCTTCGTGCCGCAAGGGCGCAACCTGTTCGGGCAACTCACCGTGCTGCAGAACCTGGAACTGGGCGGCATCACGCTGGGCATGAAGACCACGCATGAGCGCATCCCCGAGGTGCTCGAATTTTTCCCCGGGGTGCGCGAGCGCCGGCATTCGCAGGCTTCCGCGCTGTCCGGGGGCGAGCAAAAGCAGTTGGAGATCGGCCGTGCTCTGCTGTTGCGCCCGAAGGTGCTATTGATCGACGAGCCCTCGATCGGCCTGTCGCCGATCGTGGTGCAGGATGTGTTCAGGCTGCTGCGGCGCCTGGTCGAGAAGGGCACCACAGTGCTGATGGTGGAACAGAATGTGAAAAGCGCATTGAAAGTGTCGGACGACGCGATCGCGCTCGAATCCGGGCGCCTGGTGTTGCACAAACCGGCCGGTGAGTTGCTTGCCGACCCCAACATCGAGCGCCTGTTTCTGGGCGGCGCCATGGCGCCGGCGGCGGGCTGATTTCACCTAAGGAGCGAACATGATTTTCGATCTGCGTACCTATACCCTGCATCCGGGCCGCCTGCCGGCCTGGCTCAAGATGTATGAGCAATACGGCCACCCGACCCAGGTCAAGCATTGCGGCGAACCGGTGTTCTATGCCACCTCCGAGGTCGGCACCTTGAACCAGGTGGTGCATGTGTGGCAATACAAGAGCCAGGCAGACCGCGAGAAGCGGCGCAACGCGCTGATGAAGGACGCGGTATTCCAGGACTACCTGCGGCGCAGCGCCGAGATGGGTGCGCACCTGACGCAGGAGTCGCGCATTCTCAAGTCCACCTCGTTCTCGCCGCTGTAGCGCTTACGCCGCGGCCTGCTTGCGCGCGACGCCGCGAAGCGCTACTGTTGCGCTCGTCCACCCGGAAATGCCCAAGCCATGACAAGCAACACTACGCTGGCGGTCTTTGCCAAGCGCGATTGCCCCACCTGTGAACTGGTGGCGCCGATCATGCGCACCCTGGCCGCGCGCGACCCGCAATTCAAGGTTTACTCGCAGGACGACCCCGGTTTTCCGGATCACCTCGAAGGCGTGATCGACGATCGCGAACTGGCCGCCGCCTTTCGCCACAAGATTGAGATCGTGCCGACCCTGATCCGCTTCGAGAATGGCGCCGAGGCGGCGCGTACCGAAGGTTGGGACGCCAAGGAATGGCGGCGCATCACCGGCATCGCCGACCTTGGCGAAGGCCTGCCGGCGTTGCGCCCGGGTTGCGGTTCGAAATCCGTCGAGCCGGGCCTGGCCGAGTACCTGCAGGTCAGGTTTGGTGATTCCGGCATTCGTTCGCGCAAGATCGAATACGGTGACTATGACGATGAAGTCGAGGTCTGCTTCGAGCGCGGCTGGAGCGACGGCCTGCCGCTGGTGCCGCCGACCGATGTACGGGTGCTGCGCATGCTCGGCGGCACCACCCGCAAGCCCGACGAAGTGGTGGGTCTGATTCCGCCCAATCTTGCCGAATGCACGGTGGAGAAGGTCGCGATCAACGCGGTGATGGCCGGCTGCAAGCCGGAATACATGCCGGTGGTGCTGGCCACCATCGAAGCTGCGCTGGAACCGGTATTCACCCTGCACGGCCTGTTGGCGACGACCTACTTTTCGTCGCCGATCATCATCGTCAATGGCCCGATCGCCAAACGCATCGGCATGAATGCCGGCCTCAATGCCCTGGGCCAGGGCAACCGCGCCAATGCCACCATCGGTCGCGCCTTGCAACTGATCGTGCGCAACGTCGGCGGCGGCCGCCCTGGCGAAGCCGATCGCGCCACCCTGGGCGGGCCGGGCAAATACACCTTCTGCTTCGCCGAGGACGAGTCGGATGCCGGCTGGGAGCCGCTGTCGGTGTCGCGTGGCTTCGCGCCCGGCACATCGACCGTGACCCTGTTCCAGGGCGAGGGCGTGCAGGGCTTCGTCGACCAGAAGTCGCGTGCCCCGGAAGACCTGGCGCGCTCGCTGGCGATGGGCTTAAATGCGATCGGCCACCCGAAGATCGCGCTGTCGCAGCGCTGCATCCTGGTGTTGTCGCCCGAGCACTACGCGATCTTTGCCGAGGCCGGGTGGGGCCGCAAGCAAATTGAGGAAGCCATTTACGCCGCCACCGTGCGCCCGGGCGCCGACCTGGTCGCCGGCGCCCATGGCGTTGGCGAAGGCATGCCGGCGTCGATGGCCAATCAGCCGGTACCGAAATTCAACGAAGGCGGCCTGCTGGTGGTACGCGCCGGCGGCCCGGCGGGCCTGTTTTCGGCGATCCTGCCGGGCTGGATCGCCGGCCGCAATCATCTCGAACTGCAACCTGTCACCAAGGAGATCAAGCCATGAGCAGCATGCAATGGATGCGTGACCCCACGCCCGAAACCTCACCCTTGAAGCGCGCCCGTCTGGCGCCGCCGCCCTCGCTCGACGGCTTGACCGTGGGCCTGTTCGACATCGGCAAGACGCGCACCAGGGAGTTTCTCGACCGCGTCGAGTTTCGCCTGCACGAGCGCAACATTCGCACCATCCGTTGCGGCAAGCCGACCAACGCCAAGATCGCCACGCCGGAGAACCTGCAGAACATCGCGGCCGAAGCCGACGTGGTGCTGATCGCGCTCTCCGACTGAGGGTCTTGCACGTCGTGCAGTCTGCACGACCTGATGAACCTCGATTCACGCGGGATTCCCGGCGTGTCGGTGGTCACCACCGGTTTCACCGACGCGGTGGCGGCGCAGTCGCAGGCGCTCGGTTTCGAGCCGGCGATCGTGTACGTGCCGCATCCGATCCAGAACCGCACGGCCGATGAACTCGATCAGATCGCCGACCAGGCGATTGAATCGGCGTTGGCGTTGCTCACGACTGCGCACTGATTACGGGCCCGCCGCTGCCGCGCTTCGCTGTCGCGATCATGGCGTGCTGGCAGCCGGCGCACCGCGCGCTCCGTGGCCACGGTGCAGGCGCCTGCCGCCGCGGCGCCCGCGCAGGCGCGGCCTCACTCGATCTTGATCTTGTGTTCCTTCACCAGCCGGGTGAATTTTGCACGCTCGTCGGTGACGAATCTGGCCAGCGCCTCGCCGCTGCCGGGCATCACCTCCGCCCCCTGGTCGGCGAAACGCTTGCGCGTCTCCGGCGCGTTGAGGAAGCGGGCTGATTCGCCACGGATGCGCTCGGCAATCTCGGGTGGCAGCCCCTTGGGCGCATAGACCGCCTGCCATTGCCCCGCCACAAAGCCCGGATGTCCGGATTCCGCGACCGTGGGTACCTCCGGCAGGATGGCCATGCGTTCGCGGCTCATCACCGCGATCAGCTTGAGTTTGCCGCCTTGCACGAACGGGTAGGTCGAAAGCATCGCCAGGCCCAGCGCCTGTGCCTGGCCGGCGGCGACTTCGGTGAGCACCTGGGCGCCGCCCTTGTAAGGCACGAAGCTGAAGCTGGTGCCGGCACGCGCAGCCAGTTCGAGGCCGGCCAGGTGGGAGGTGCTCCCTTCTCCCAGCGTGGCGTAGTTGAAACGTCCGGGATTGGCCTTGGCCCAGGCCAGCAATTCCGGCACGTTCTTCACCGGCAACGACGGCGTGACGGCAAGGCCGTAGGGCGAACCGATCAACAGCGTGATCGGGGTGAAATCATTGACCGGATCAAACGGCAGGTTCGGCGTCACCGCCGGCCCGCTGGTAAAGCTGCCGAGGTCGAGCACCAGCAGGGTGTAGCCGTCAGCGGCTGAGCGTGCGACGTATTCGGCGCCGATGTTGCCGTTGGCCCCGGTGCGGTTTTCCACCACGAAGCGCTGGCCGAACACTTCCTGCCAGCGCGCCGCCATCACCCGCGCCATGATGTCGGTGGCGCCGCCGGCGCCGAACGGCACGATCACGCGCACCGGCTTCGACGGATAGGGCTGCGCCGCTGCGCAGGCCGACCACAGCCACAGCAGCGCGGCGCTGCAGGCGAGCCGGACGCGCCGGCGATGCTTGATGCGGATCATGTGAGGCTCCCCGTTGCGCCCTTGCGCACGCCCGCTGGCGCGGCGAGGCGATGTTTGTTGTCAGATCAGGTATTGCGGCCGCGCGTGGCGTCGACCGCAGCGCCGGCGGCAGCGGCGGCGCGCGCATCTTCGCCACCGAAGATCAATTCGATCTCGGTACCGTCGGGGTCGCGGAAAAACACCTGATGCAGGTTGTTCTCCGGAACGCCGAATTCCTCGAAGTAGATGGCGTGCGCCTTGAGACGCGCGCGCGTCTCCTCGAGCCCTGCGGCGCGGAACGCGACATGGTCGAAGGCGTCGGCCTTGCGGCTCACCGGCGTCCGCGAGGTGGAGATGTGGACCACCGCCTGTTCGCCGAGATACATCCACGCGCCGGGGCGGCTGAATGGTGGCCGCGGGCCGTCGCGCAGGCCGACGACGTCGGCGTAAAAACGCCGTGCCCGCTCAAGGTCCGCGGTGGTGATGTTGAGGTGTTCAAAAGCCAGGATGGTCATGGCAAGCCTTGTGCGCGGGATCAGTGTGGTGTTGCTGCGGCGTCGCGGCCGCAGCGGTGCGGAATTGTACTGAGGTAGATGTCGTGAAATAAAGCGATTTCGCGAGACCTGTCCGTACAAGGAATGCTGCGATGGTGTTTTGATTGACAATAAAAACGCTGGCGGATAACGTTCCGCCTGATTTGGCGATTGCGCACGCGAAATGCCGCGTTGGCGGCGCCACAAACCCTGAACCGCTGATCCGAGGACCCGATGAACGCCCCCGCCAACAAGGAACAACTGTTGCCCAACCAGGCGCCGCGTGCGAACACCGGTTTCGCCGATGTCGGCCACGAAGAGGCGCTGGCGCGTGCCACCGCTCTGATCCCGTTCATCCGCTCGCAGGCCGACCTCACCGAACAAACCACCCACATGCCGGACACCGTGCTGGCAGCGCTGCACGAGAGCGGCCTGTTCCGCTTCCAGCAACCCAAGCTGTGGGGCGGCATGGAACTCGATTTTCCCGCGTTCATGCAAATGCCCGAGATTCTGGCGCGCGGCTGCGCCTCGACCGGCTGGACCTTCGCCAACCTGAGCTCTCATCACCGCCAGTTGGCGCAATGGCCGATGGAGGCGCAGGAAGATGTGTGGGGCCCGAATCCCGACGCCCTCATCGCCTCCGGCATCGCCTATGTGCAGGGCGAGGGGCGGCTGGTGGATGGCGGCCTGCTGCTGAGCGGCCAATGGGGGTTCTCGTCCGGCGTCGACGTGTCCGAATGGAACATGCTCGCCTGCGTGGTCAAGCAAGATGGCAAGCCGGTGGACTGGTGCATGTGCCTGGTGCCGCGCGAGGACTACGAGATCATCGACGATTGGCAGACGCTCGGCATGCGCGGCACCGGCAGCCGCAGCGTGAAATGCAAGGACCTGTTCGTGCCCGCGCACCGCGTGCTGTCGCAGCAGATCAACAAACCCGGCCATGAGTTTCCGGGCCTGAAAGTGCACACCAATCCGATGTATCGAGTGCCCACCAGCGCGCTGGGCGGCAACGGCATCGGTGCGGCGCTGCTCGGCAACGCGCGCGCCGTGCTAGACGAGACGATCGAATCGGTGAAGGCGCGCAGCACCAGCTATACCGCCGCCAAGATGCGTGATTTCCCCACCGTGCAACTGCGCGTCGGCATGGCCGCGGCAAAAATCGATGGCGCCTACGCCTGGATGCATGCCGATTGCGTCGAGGCCTCGAACATCGTCAAGGGAGGCGCCAGCCTCGACATCGCCACCAAGCTGCGCTTCCGCCGCAACAGCGCGATGATGGTGAAGATGACCACCGAAGCCATCGACAGCCTGCATGAAATGGCTGGCGCCAACGGCATCTATGACAAATACCCGATCCAGCGCATGTTCCGCGATGCCCATGCGGCCACCGGCCACATTGTGTTTTCGCTCGATGCACAGTTGCTGCCGTGGGGGCTCACTGCGCTGGGCGGCGAATTCAAGAGCCCGACGATGTGATTTGCGCGACGCTGCAGGGCCATTGTCCGACCTCACCTGTACCTCACGTAGCGCTGAAAGGAGGCGTCATGCCGGCACCTGACGTGGTTGTCGGCCCGCGCATGCACCGCGCGAGGATCGGGCCGCTTCTGGCGACGGCTCTCGCGCTGGCCTTGCCGCCATGCGCCACAGCGCAGGAAGCCTACCCCGCGCGCGCGATCTCGATCGTCAACCCGAATCCGCCCGGCGGTTTCGTCGACAACGTCGGCCGCAGCCTGGCGCAATCGATGCAGCGCATCCTCAAGCAGCCGGTGCTGATCGTCAATCGCCCTGGCGCCAACGGTTCGATCGGCGCCGCTGCGGTGGCGGCGGCGGCACCTGACGGTTACACGCTGCTGCTGACTTCGCCCTCGTTTGCCGCGCAACCGGCGATCGACGAGGTGTTCGAACGCCCGCTCGCGTATGCGCTGGCGAAGTTCGTCCCGGTGGCGCAGATCACCTCCGATCCGGCGATCCTGCTGGTCCATCCAGGTCTGGGTGTGAAGACGCTGCAGGAGTTCATCGGTCGCGCAAAAGCGGCACCCGGCGATCTGATCGTGGCCTCCTCGGGTACCTACGGCGCGACCCATTTGCCGTTGGCCATGCTGGAAGTCGCCACCGGCATCAAGCTGCGCCATGTGCCCACCAGCGGCGGCGCACCGGCGATGACCATGACCGTGGGTGGGCACTCCAACGCCCTTGCGTCCGCGCCCAGCGTAGCTTATCCGCAGGTGCAGGCCAATCGCCTGGTGGCGCTGGCACAGTCCGGACCAAGGCGCCAGGCGCCGTTTCCCGATGTGCCGACATTCAGGGAAAGCGGCGTCGACCTCGAGTTCTCGCTGTGGACCTCGCTGTTCGCGCCGTCCGCCACGCCGGCGGCGGCGCTCAAGGTGCTCACGCAGGCGGTACGTCAGGCGGTGCAGGACGAGCAATTCCGCGCTTCCATGACCAAGGGCAACTCCGCCGTGGCTTACCAGGACGGCGACGAATTCGCCGCCGCATGGAAAGTGGAGGTGAAGAAACTGCAGGACACCGTGCGCCACATCGGCAAGGTGAGCGATACCCCGCCCTGAACCGGATCAAGCAAGCAACAAGCAGAGACCAATGAAAAAAAGCAGCAGCCGCAAATCGATCGTCGCCGCGCTCCTCGTCGGATGCGGCGCCGCCGCCGCACTGATCAATCCCGACCACGCCGCCCACGCGCAATATCCGGACAAGCCGATCCGCATCGTCGTCCCGTTCCCGGCCGGCGGCCCGTCAGATGTACTGGCGCGCCTGCTCGCGCAAAAGCTCAATGCCGCCTTCGGCCAGCCGGTGCTGTCCGAGAACAAGCCCGGCGCCGGTACCAACCTCGCCGCCGAATACGTGGCCAAGGCGCCTGCCGACGGCTACACGCTGATGCTGATGATGGTGGGTACCCAGGCGATCAACGAGGCGCTGTACCCGAAGCTGGGCTACAACACGGCACGCGACTTCGCACCCGTGGCCCTGGTGGCCGCTTCCTCGCTGGCGCTGGTGGCTCACCCCTCGGTGCCGGCGAAGAACTATCGCGACATGGTGGCGCTGGCCAAGGCCAATCCCGGCAAATACAATTTCGCTTCCTCCGGCACCGGCACGCCGCTGCACCTGGGCGGCGAATTGCTCAACAACCGCGCCGGCATCAAACTCATGCACGTGCCCTACAAGGGCGCGGCGCCGGCGGTCAACGACGTGCTCGGTGGCCAGGTCGAGTTCGCCATCGTCGGCACGCCCTCGGTGCTGCCGCACATTCGCTCCGGCAAGTTGAACGCCATCGGCCTGACCAGCCTGAAGCGCGCCGCCAATGCGCCGGAAATTCCGACCATTGCCGAATCGCTGCCGGGCTACGAAGTCGAACTGGTCTACGGCATCGTCGCTCCCGCCGGCACGCCGCGCGAAGCGATCAGCAGACTCAACGCGGAAATTGTCAAGGCGTTCGAGGCAGCGGATGTCCGCGAGCGCCTGGCAGGCCAGGGCTTCGAAGTGCGCACCAGCACGCCCGAGCAGCTGGGCGCCTACATCAGGAGCGAGATCGCGAAATGGGCGCCAATCGTGAAGGAGTCGGGCGCGAAGCCGGACTGAATTGCCGCTGGAGAGACTGCGCCGTGCCGGTTCCCGTTGCACGTCGTCACGCCAGGCAAGGAAGAACCAGACATGCGTTTCATTCAATTGATGAGGATCGCGCTGGCCGGGTTGCTGGCCGGCAGCGCCGCGCTTGCCGCAGCCCAAACCTGGCCCACCAAGCCGGTGCGCCTGGTAGTGGGCTACAGCCCGGCCGGCGCGGCAGACGTGATCGCGCGCATCGTCGGCGACGCGATGGCGCGAGCGTTGGGCCAGCCGGTCAATGTCGACAACAAGCCCGGCGCCGGCAGCACCCTGGCCTCCGACATCCTGGCGCGCGCACCGGCCGACGGCTACACGCTTGGCCTGGCTACCGCCACGCTCTACGGCATCGACCAGCATCTCTACAAGGTGAAGTACAAGCCGGCCGACTTCACGCCGATCACGCGCTTCACGCTGTCGCCGCTGATCCTGGCGATCAACAAGGATCTCGGTCCGAAGAACGTGCAGGAACTGGTGGCCTACATTCGCGCCAACCCGGGCAAGCTCAACTATGCGTCTTCCGGCATTGGCGGGTCGCCGCATATCGGCGGCCTCACGCTGGAGCGGCTGGCAGGCGCGAAGATGATCCACATTCCGTTCAAGGGCGGCGCGCCGGCACTGCAGTCGGTGGCCTCGGGCGACGTGCAGATTTCGTTCGGAACCGCGCCGTCGGTGCTGCCGCTGGGTCAGCAGGGCCTGGTGCGCATGATCGCGGTATCGACCGCGCAGCGCTCGGCGGTGGCGCCCGACCTGCCCACAATCGCCGAGTCCGGACTGCCGGGGTTCGAGTTCACTTTCTGGTTCGGCTTGTTCGGGCCGGCCGGCTTGCCGCGCGAGGTCACCGACAAGCTGTTCGCGGTGGCTACCAGGGTGCTGGCCGACCCGCAGGTCAAGGCACGGCTCCTGACCGGCGGCAACGAGGCGGCGCCATCGCGCTCGCCAGCCGAGTTCCATGAATGGGCCACCGCAGACGGCCGCAATTCGCTGGACCGGATCGTGCAGGCCGGCGTGAAGGTCGAGTAGCGCGCGCCGGACTTCGCTGGCGCGCGACCGCGAGTCACTCAGGGCAGCAGCACGGGCGCGCCTGTGGTCTGCCGGCTTTCCAGTTCCATATGCGCCCGCGCCACCTCGGCCAGGGGATAGCGGCGCCCGACCTCAGCCTTGACCGCACCGCTCTTGACCGCCGCCGCGAAGGTCGCGGCGGATTGCCGCAACTCGGCGCTGGTGCCGATGAAGCTCTTCAAGGTGGGCCGGCACACCGTCAGCGATTTCGCGTGCAGGCGCTGCAGGTCCAGGCCTTCCACATCGCCCGAGGCGGTGCCGTAGCTTACGATCGTGCCGCGGTTGGCCAGGCAATCGAGCGAAGGGAAGAACACATCGCGGCCGACCGCGTCGTAGATGATGGAAACGCCCGCACCATGGGTGACTTCGCCCACCCGGCGCACGAAGTCCTCGTTCTTGTAGTTGATCACGTGGTGGCAGCCATGCGAGAGCGCCGCCGCGCGCTTGTCGTCCGAGCCTACTGTGCCGATGACCTCGGCACCCAGCGCACGCGCCCAGGCAGAGATGATCAGCCCCATGCCGCCGGCCGCCGCATGCACCAGCACGCGCTCGCCAGATTGCAACTTGTAGAGTCGGTGCAGCAGGTACTCGGCCGTCATGCCGCGCAGCAGCGTCGCTGCGGCGGTTTCCATGTTGAGGCCGGCAGGCATCGGCAGGGTGCGCTCCGCCGGCAGCAGGCGCACCGCGGCATACGCGCCGGGGTGGATGTAGGCGACCTCCTGCCCGACCTTGAGGTCCTGCACCGCGGATCCGACCGATTCGATCACGCCGGACCCCTGCGAGCCCAGCACCACCGGAAACTGCGTGGTCTGGTGCGGCCCGTGCGCGCCGCGCCGCTGGTAGATGTCGGCGAAGTTGAGCCCGATCGCCTGCTGGCGGATGCGCACTTCCTGCGGACCCGGGTCGGGCACGTCGATCTCGGTGACGTCAAGCACTTCCGGGCCACCGTTGCGGTGGATCAGGACAGCGGGGCATTTGATGGTGGCCATGGATCGGGGCTGCGCGGTGGGAGGAGCCAGCATGTTACTCAATGCCGCGGCTGGGCTCCCCTGGCAGCCTGGCTGATACCAACGTCGAGTCAGTGGCACCGCCAATGCTGCGCTACCAAATAGTGCGTTTGCCGGATTGCGGTGACGTGCCGCCGCCGGTCTACGTCGCTGCCGGGCGTCGCTGCGTGCGACTACCGAGAATTGCATGATTCATGACAAAAACAGGCCTCTGGCGAGGCTGTCATGTTTTTGGTAATGATCAATAGCCAAACTGGAATTCAATCCTGCGGATTGACTGCAGGACTCGCACGTAGTCAGGCGCGTAACGACGCGTGGACCGAGGTCGCAACCGCTATTCCTTCTGCTATTGCATGCGTGAGCATGCCGCCGTAGCCGGAACGTACAGCGCCTGCCGCGTAAAGTCCGGGCATCGCGGTTTGCAATCCGGCGTCGGTCATGAGGAATCCGGCCGCGTCGCGCTGGGTAGCCGACGGTGCGAAATCGCACGCCGGTTCGAGCCCTACATAGGCGAAAAAGCCGGCGCAGTCGATCTCGCGCGATCCGCCGTCGGCGCCTGTCTGCCGAACGCGCACGCCCTCCACGCCCTGCGACCCGCGAACCGCCTCGACCTGCGTATTCAACAGAATGGAAATGTTGCTGTGACTGGCGAGCTTGCCGACCAGATCCGGGCGGGCGCGGAAGCTCGCACCACGGTGCACCAGATGCACCTGACGCGTATATCCGGCCAGCACCATCGCCTCCTGCAGGGCCGAATCGCCGCCGCCTACCACCACCACATCCTTGTTCTGGTACATCGGGCCGTCGCAATCCGCGCATTGTGAAACACCAAGGTCGATCAGGTCGGCCTCGCCGGGCACGCCCAGGCGCTTCAAGCGTGCGCCCGAGGCGATGATCACCGCACGGGCATGGTGAATGCCGTCGTCGGAGTGCACCGCGAACAGATCGCCCTCGCGTTCTATCGAGCTGACCAACGCATTGATGTTCGCAGCGCCGAGGTCGGAAACTTCCATCATCATGTTGGCCGCCAAATCGCTGCCTGAGCCCTCGATCCCGCCGTCAAGGTGGTTGATGTTGATCACCAGGCCACCGAAGAAATGCGATTCAATGGTTGCGGTGGAAAGGCCCAGCTGGCAGGCCTGGCGGGCGGCGGCCAGGCCGGTGATGCCGGTGCCGATGACAATCAGGTCGTGGTGTTTTGACATGCGGGTCTCTTTTTCAGGGTGCCGGATTGGTTAGCGCCGCCCCGGCATGCGCGGGTTGTGGGTGGGAGTTCGGGGCGCGGGCTTTGGCGGCGCGGCGGCCGCACGGGCGGCGTCGGGTGCGAAGGTCGGCGCCTCTGCCGCACCGAGAATCGGTACGAAGTCCTTGCGTACCACGCGCAAGTCGCCGATGCGCTGGGTGATGCCGAAGCGGTCGAGGCATTCCAGAATCTCGATGGCGCGGGTGCGGCCGATGTCGGTGCGGTCACGCACCTGGGCGGCGCTGAACTTGCCTTCCTTGGCATCGCGAAAAACACTGGCCGTGATCGCGGCGAACTGCGCCACGGTGCCGCGCAGGTAAAAGCGCTCGGGCGTGACCCGTATGACTTCGCCGGTCTTGGCCTTGCGATGCACGAAATCGCGCAGGGCTACCTCCTTGAGGCCGGCGGCGGCGGCCAGTTCGGCGAGCGTCATGCTGTTGAAGCCGGCCGCTTCAAGCACCGGTTGCACCCGCTGCCACATGTTCTGGTCGGCCGGGTTGTCGGTGGCCACATGACGCGGGATGCGCGCGATCGAGCCGCTCAGTTCGATCTGCTTGTCGTCAGCCAGAAGACGCAGAAGGAGCATGAAAGTGGTGGCCGCCAGGTCCGGCGCGCAGGCTTTGCGCAACACCGCGACTTCCTGGCCGAGCGCCTGCGGCGATTCGGCATGAAAGCGTGCAAGCGTTTCCCCGACCTTGGTCTTGACCGCGTCGATCGCCACGCGCGGCAGGGCGATGCGCGGTTCGCGGCCCAGCACCTGCAATTGCATGCTCTCCAACAGCACGCTGATGCGCGATTCGTCGAGATTGAAAATACGGGCGAACCAGTCAAGGTCGACGCCAGCCGGCATCGCCGGCTGCAGGGCGGCCAGCGCCGCCTGCGGCTCGGCATGACTGAGTGCCGACAGTTGGGCGGCGCGCAGTTCAGGCTTGCGTCGCTGCCGCGGCGCGCCGGGGTCGAGGATCAGGCCGCCGCCGATGGTGCGCATCGCTGACTGGTCGCGCACGATGAAGCGGTCGCCGTGCTGCGCCGCCATCGGGTGATCGACCACCAGGCGCGCGAGGGCGGTTTCGCCGGGCTTGATTTCGGCGCCGCGGCGCAATGCAATGCGGCCGGTGAGGTCGCGCGCGCCGTGGTGCAGGTGCACCGGCGTCCAGTGCTTGAGCGGCCGCGATTCGGAAGCCAGCAATCGCAATTGCACATCCAGGCGTTGCGTCGGTGCGTGCAGCGCCGGCGCCACCACCCAGTCACCACGCGCGGCGTCGGTCAGTTCGATGCCGGCGAGATTCAGGCCGCAGCGCTCGCCGGATGTCGCACTCGTCGCCGCCTTGCCGTCCTTGTGGATGCCGCGCACCCGCACCTCGGTACCGGCGGGCGTGAGCAGCAAGCGGTCACCGACGGTCACCGTGCCATTGAAGAC
>JANPGJ010000154.1:0-3021 GCA_031423955.1 Burkholderiales bacterium | reverse complement strand
TGCTGCTGGTGGCGGCGCCGTTTGGCCTGCCGGTGTTCTATATCGGTGAACTCACTTACCTGTTCATCTTCGCACTGGCCAGCCTGGGGTTGATGGTATTGACCGGCTATACCGGCCAGGTCTCGCTGGGACATGCGGCCTTCATCGCCATCGGCGCCTATTCAGAGGCGCTGTTGCTCGCGCGCGGCTGGCCGTTGCCGCTGTCGCTGGGTGCCGCAAGCCTGGCTGCGGCCGGCGCCGGCGTGGCCATCGGCCTGCCGGCCATCCGGGTATCCGGCCTTTATCTGGCGATGGTCACCCTGGCGTTCGCGATCCTGGTCGAGCACACCGCCGGCCACTGGTCGTCGTTGACCGGCGGCTTCACTGGCATGGCGGTGGCGGATGCGAAATTGCTCGGTGTCTCGTTGGCCACGCCGACCGGCTTTTACTTTCTTTGTCTTGCGATCCTCGTGGCGGTGCTGCTGGGCCTGACCAATCTGATGCGCGCCCATCTCGGCCGCGCCTTCGTCGGCGTGCGCGACAGCGAGGCGGCAGCCTGGGGCCTGGGCATCCATGTGCCGCGGGTCAAGGTGCAGGCCTTCGCTCTGTCGGCGGCGATCACCGGCTTGGCCGGTGCCTTGCTGGCGCACCAGACGAAGTACCTCACGCCGGACGGCTTCGGACTGATGCTGTCGATGCAACTGGTGCTGGCGGTGGTGATCGGCGGCCTGGGCAGCCTGCGCGGCGCGATTCTCGGCGCAATCCTGATTGGGCTGTTGCCGGCCTTCATTTCGCACCTGAAGCCAATCTTGCCGGACCGCATCGCCAAGCAGTTCGGTCTGGAGATTTTCGTCTACGGCGCGGTGCTGGTGGGTTTCGTCCTGTTCGAGCCGCTGGGCCTGAACGGGCGCTGGCAGAAGCTGCGCGCCTTTTTCGAGAGCTTCCCGCTGTATCGGCGCGACACCTTTCGGCGCGCCAAGACCTACATGCGTTCGGAGCGACACCGGTGAGCTTTTTCGAAGTGCGCGGCCTGGCGCTTGCCTTCGGTGGCGTGAAAGCGCTCGATGGTGTCAGTTTCACTGTCGAGGCCGGCGAAGTATTCGCCATCATCGGCCCCAATGGCGCCGGCAAGACCACGGTGCTCAATGTGGTGACGCGCGTGTTCGCAGCCCATGCCGGCTGCGTCTTGCTCGATGGGGTCGACCTGACCCATGTGCCGCGCCAGCAGGTGGCGCAGGCCGGGGTGGCGCGTACCTTCCAGAACATCGAGCTATTCGAAGGCGCCACCGTGCTGGACAACCTGTTGCTCGGGCGGCATCGCTTCGAACACGGCGGATTCTTAAGCCAGATGTTCAACAGCCGCGCCGCCCGCGCCCATGAAGACCAATCGCGCGCACGCGTTGAGACCCTGATCGAGTTTCTCGACCTCGCGCCCCATCGCAACCAGCGCGTGGCCGGCCTGCCCTATGGCGTGCGCAAGGTGGTCGAACTTGGGCGGGCGCTGGCCACCGGGCCCAGGCTCTTGTTGTTGGACGAGCCGGCGTCGGGCCTGAACCCGGAAGAGACGCGCGAGCTGGCCTTCTGGATCGACGACATCCGTCATGAGCTGGGCGTCACGGTGGTGATGATCGAGCACGACATGTCGCTGGTGTCGGAGGTCGCCGATCGGGTGCTGGCGATGAACCTCGGGCGCCCGCTGGCTGCCGGCACGCCGGCCGAAGTGCAGGCGCATCCCGACGTGATCGCGGCCTACCTGGGGGCGTGAAGATGAGTGCACCGCTGCTGGTCGTGCGCAATCTGGAGACCTGGTACGGCCCGGTGTGCGCCATCCGTGGCGTCTCGTTGGCGGTGGCAGCCGGCCGCATTGTGGCCGTGCTCGGTGCCAACGGCGCCGGCAAGACCACGCTTCTCAATACCATCGCCGGGTTGATTGATCCGTTCAAGGGCGCGGTCGAGTATCGCGGTGCGGCTATTCACGGGCGCGACCCCGATGAAGTTGCGCGCCTGGGCCTGACCCTTGTGCCGGAAGGGCGGCGCGTGTTTCCTTTCCTGTCAGTGGCCGACAACCTCGCGATGGGCGGGTTCGCGCGGCGTGAGCGCGCGGGGCAAGAGGAGGACCTCGAGCGCATCTACAGTTGGTTTCCGCGCCTGAAAGAGCGCATGACCCAGCACGCCGGCTTGCTGTCGGGCGGCGAGCAACAGATGCTGGCGATCGGCCGCGCCATGATGGCGCGGCCCGACCTGCTGTTGCTCGACGAGCCTTCGCTCGGGCTGTCGCCGCTGTTGACGCGCGAGATCTTCAACATCGTCACGCGCATCAACGCCGAAACCGGCATGACCATCCTGGTGGTGGAGCAGAATGCACAAGTGGCACTCGCGCATGCGCACGATGGCTACATCATGGAGCTGGGCCGCATCGTCGCCGCCGACACTTGCGCCGCGCTGATGGCCAAGGACGACGTGCGCGAGTTTTACCTGGGCATCGGCGTGCCGGCCAGTGCCGACGGCCGCAAGCGGCGCTGGAAGAAGACAAAAACGTGGCGCTGAACGGAAACCCGCTCACTCTCGACTGCGACACCGCAGCCAAACTGTTTCGCGCGCGCGCAAGCATGTGGGGAGCTGACCCAGCATTGCGTTGGAAGGCGCGCGGCATCTGGCATTCGGCAAGCTGGGCCGACTACCTGGCTGCGGCACGCGCTGTCGGTCTGGCCCTGGCGGATCTGGGTGTCGCGCGCGGCGAGGTGGTGACGCTGTTGGCCGAAAACCGTCCCGAGTGGCTGTATGCCGACATGGGCGCGCAATGCATGGGCATGATCGGCAACGGCATTTATCCAACGTCGTCGCCCGAGCAGGTCGAGTATATTCTCCTCAACTCGCAAACGCGCGTGTTGTTCCTCGTTCTCGACGAACAGAACGCGGGTTTCCGAGTTGAGCAGGATGTATTCGACCTGCTCGGGCGAGGAGGTGGGATAGATGCCGTTGCCGAGCATGCCCATGGCCTGCGCGCCCATGTCGGCATACAGCCACTCGGGGCGGTTCTCG
>JANPGJ010000153.1:0-3669 GCA_031423955.1 Burkholderiales bacterium | reverse complement strand
ATCTCGGTCACCACCGGGTCGGCCCTGCGCTCCATGCCAGGCTCCTTATTGACTGTCATTGCCCACCTCGATCAGCAGATTGCCGTAGCGGTCGACGCTGAGCCGGTCGCCCGGCAGCAGCACCGTGGTTGATGCATATTCCTCGATCAGCGCCGGGCCGTCGATGCGATTGCCGGCCAACAGAGCCGCGCGCGGATAGACCGGCGTCTGGCACCAGCCGCCGGCCGAAAAATACACCGGCCGCAGGGTCGGCGCGACGGCCGGAGCGGCACCGCCGGCGGCGATCGGCGCGAGCACCGGCTTGGGCATCCGGCCGGACACGGTGCTGCGCAGGCTGACGATCTCGGCCGGTTCGGTGGCCGAGCAGTAGCCGTAACGCTGCACGTGTTCGGCATCGAACGTGCGCTTGATGATGTCGACATCGCAGGTCTCGAACGCCAGCATCGGCACCTCGACGGTGACGGCATGTTCCTGGCCGACATAGCGCATGTCAAGCGCGCGCCGCCGTTCCAACGCACCGACACTGGTCGAACCGTGGCTGACATCGGCACTGCCCTGGGTCTCCATTTCGCGGTAGACCGCCTCGACGCGATCGAAATCGAAGGCCGGGAGCGCGATGAACAGGGTGCGCACATAGTCGCTGCGCAAATCGGCGACCAGCATGCCGAATGCCGAAAAGTGCCCCGGCGCATTCGGGATGATGACCTGCTGGATCTGCAATTCGCGCGCCACCAGTACCGCGTGCAGCGGGCCGGCGCCGCCGAATGCGACCAATGGAAAGTCGCGGGCGTCGAGGCCGCGTTCGGTGGTGACCCGCTTGACCACGTTCGACATGCTGGAGGTGGCGATCCGGACCACGCCGTTGGCGGCCTCCTCGACGGTGAGGCCGAGCGGATCGGCCAGCCGCAGCTTGAGCGCGGTCTGCGCCGCCGGCAGGTCGAGCTGCATGTCGCCGCCCAGGAAGCGCCGCGCCGACAGCCGGCCGAGCAGCAGATTGGCGTCGGTCACCGTCGGCTCGGCGCCGCCCAGCCCGTAGCACACCGGGCCTGGTGTCGAGCCGGCGCTTTGCGGACCGACGCGCAGCGACCCGCCCGGCCCGAGGCGGGCGATGCTGCCGCCGCCGGTGCCGACTTCCTGGATGTCGATCATCGGGATCTGCACCGGCAGGCCTTCGTCATAGCCGCCGATCATCGAGTTCGAGGTCATCAGCACGTCGCCGCCGACGATCACCCCGGACTTGGCGGTGGTGCCGCCCATGTCGAAGGCGATGGCGCCGGGGATTCCCATGCCGCGACACAGTTCGCGGGTGCCGATCACCCCGGCGGCGGGGCCGGACTCGAGCATGCGGATGCTTTCGCGGCTGGCGCGGCCGACGTCATACAGGCCGCCGGTCGACTGCACGATCAGGAAGCTGCCGCTGAACTGCCGGGCGGCAAGATGCTCGACGATTTCGCCCAGGTAGGTGCGCACGCGCGGCCCGACATAGGCGTTGGCGGCGACCGTCGAGGTACGCTCGAACTCGCGATACTCCTGCGACAGTTCGTGCGATGCGGTGATGTACAGCCCCGGGAAGCGCTGTTCGAAGAAATTTCGCGCCAGGATCTCGTGGGCCGGATTTCGATACGAATGCAGGAACAGGATCGCCAGGGCTTCGATGTTCTCGCCCTCGATCAGGCAGGCCACCCGTTCCAGCTCCGCCGTGGTCAGGGCGGTGCGCACCTCGCCCGAGCCGAACATGCGCTCGTCGACCTCGAAGCGCAGCGCGCGTTCGATGAGCGGCCGGTGTTTGCGGAAAAACAGGTTGTAGGCCTGCGGCCGGTTGATGCGGCCGATTTCGTAGATGTCGCGAAAGCCGATGGTCGTCACCAGCGCGGTGCGCGCGCCGCTGCGCTCCAGCAGGGTATTGATCGCCACTGTGGTGCCATGCAGGAACAGGTTCGCCTGCTCGAACGCGGCGCCCGACTTGTGCACGCCCTCGCTGATGCCGTCGACTAAGCGTGCGGTGGTGGTCAGGGTCTTGCCCAGTCGCAGCGCGCCAGTGGCCTCGTCAAAGATGGCGATATCGGTGAAGGTGCCGCCGACATCCGCGGCGATCCGCGCGGTCGCCGTCGTCGCGCCCTTTGCTGTGGATTGCGTTGACACGTGTTCTCCGGTGAAGCTGCAGGCCGGCCGCAATCGCGCGCCCGGGCAGTGGGTTGGTTTGACGCGCCGCTTCGCTGCGGCCGATCATCAATGGCGCGGCGTTGGCGCGCCGCAAGTCAATCCAGCTTGGTACCGGAGTCCTTGACCGCCTTGCCCCATTTGACCATTTCGCGCTTGATGTGCTCCTGGAATTCATCCGGGGTCGACAGCAGCACCTCGGTGCCGAGGCCGGCGAGCTTGTCGGCAACCTCCGTGGTCTTCATGAACTTGTGCAACTCGCCGTTCAGGCGGTTGACGATGTCGCGTGGCGTGCCGGCCGGCGCCACCAGTCCGAGCCAGGCGCCTGACGAGAACCCGGGCACCGTCTCGGCGGCGGCCGGAATGTCCGGCATCAGCGGCGAACGTTTCGGGCTGGCGGTGGCGATCGCGCGCACCTTGCCGGCCTTCACATGCGGCAACACGAAAAGGGCGGTGTCCCAGCCCATCTGCAATTGCCCGGCCATCACGTCGGACAGGGCGGCGACGCCACCCTTGTAAGGCACATGCAGGATGTCCAGGCCGGCTGCCCGCTTGAACATTTCCATCGTCAGGTGCGCGGTGGTGCCATTGCCCGACGAGGCATACGACAGGGCGCCCGGCCGGGCCTTGGCATAGGCGATCAGTTCGGGCAGGTTGCTGGCCGGCACCGCGGGATTGACGATCAGCACGAACGGCAGCCAGGCCATCAGGCTGACTGGCGCGAAATCGGTCGCCGGGTTGTAGCCGACGCTCGGATACAGGTTGACGTTGGTGGCCAGCGGCGCGGTGGCCGAGACCAGCAGCGTGTAACCGTCGGGGGCGGACTTGGCAACCACCTCGGCCCCCAGGCTGCCGCCCTTGCCGGGCCGGTTGTCGACCACCACCGGCTGGCCCAGGGTTTCGGAAAACCGGGTCGCCATCAGGCGGGCGATCACGTCGGTGGCCTGGCCGGGCGGGAAGCCGACCACCACCTTGATCGGGCGCGATGGATAGGCGGGTTGCTGGGCATTGACAGCGAATGGCGCGGCCAGCGTCAGGCCGAGCACGGTAGCGCCGAGCAGCGCAAGCAGTTGCGTGGGTTTCATGCTGTTTCCCCGGGGTGCGTGATGCGTTCCGCGGCGCGGCTATTGGGTGCGACGCGGGAATTGGCAGAATACGATTTCGAGCCCGCCGGCACCGGCGGCCAGCGCCAGCGCCGGTTCGTCAGGCGAGAGGTACAGGCAGGCATGACGGTCGAGTTCCCGGCCCTGATGCAGGAGGCTGCCGCGCGCGACGAATATCGACTGCCCGCCGCCGGCCGCCGGATCCGGGCCAAGCCCCTTGCCATTGGCCGGCAGGCGCAGGACCCAGGCGCCGATGCCGTCGGCTTCGTCGAGCATGGTCACGGTTTGCGGCGCGGCGAGGGCCGCCAGGGCCGCGTCATCGAGGGCCGGGCAGGGCTCGGCCAGGATGTAGCGTTTCGGCACTTTCTGCATCCGTGCGCGCGATGCCGGCAGGTATTGGGCGCCG